>NZ_JBYSZI010000016.1:0-112417 GCF_058787075.1 Cupriavidus sp. FW305-46 | reverse complement strand
AACACGCCCCGCCCCCTGACGCTGCAAGTCAATCACACCGAGCACACGCTGAGCGTGGCCCCTGACACGCCGCTGCTCTACATCCTGCGCAACGACCTGTGCTGCAACGGGCCCAAGTACGGCTGCGGCCTGGGCCAGTGCGGCGCCTGCACGGTGCTGGTGGACGGCATGCCGGCGCGCGCCTGCGTGCTGCCGGTCAGGGCCGTGGTCGGGCACGCCGTCACCACGCTGGAAGGACTGGGCACCGATGCGCAGCCCGACCCGGTGCAGCAAGCGTTTATCGACGAGCAGGCCGCGCAATGCGGCTATTGCCTGAATGGCATGATCATGACCGCCAAGGCGCTGCTCGCGCAGAATCCCGATCCCGATGAGGCCCAGATCCGCGAGGCGCTGCGCTTCAACCTGTGCCGCTGCGGCACCCACGTGGAAATCGTGCGCGCGGTGCAACGTGCCGCGATGCTGCAACGGCAAGCGGCCGCGGGGGCCGCATCGTGAACGAAGGACTCGTGCCCCAGGCCACCCCTGCGACCGCGGTCGCGGGCAGCATGCCGCCGCCCGCCGCCGACTGCCTGGTTGCCCGGGTGCTGACACCGCCTGGCCTGCGCTGGATCGACGGCAAGCCGCTGGCGGCACGCCTGCTGGGCGCGCAGCGCGAGGCCGCGCTGGCGCTGCCGGGCGTGCGCGCGGTCGTCATCCGCAACAACTTTGCCGGCGTGGCGGCGGCTTCCGGCGCACAGGCCGCCAACGCAATCCAGGCGCTGCAGGCACGATGGTCCGCCCCGCCCCGCGCCGACGACGCGCCGGTAACGCGCCACGCGCTGGCCCGGCGCGGCAATGCCGATGCGGTGCTGGCCGGCGCCGATGCGCGCCACACGCAGCACTACCAGTGGCCGCTGGCCGGCACCCGCGGCGAGGCGTATTGCACGGCCGTCGCCGACTGGCGCGACGGCAAGCTGACCGTGTGGCTGCCGAGCACGCGCCCTGGCGCGCTGCGCGCCGAGCTTGCCGCGCTGCTGGGCATCGCGCCGCAACAGGTGGTGCTGGCCTGCTGGCAGGCGCCCGACGACCGCGCGGACCCCGCCCTGCTCGCGCCGCACGCCGCCGCCGACGCGGCGCTGCTGGCCCACGCCGCCGGACTGCCCGTGATGCGTCGGCTGTGTGCCGCCGACCTGGGTCTTGCCGATGCCGCGCTCGATATGCGCGTCGACACCGCGCTGGCCGGCACTGCCATCGAAGCCTACGCCGCAACGCTGGCGGGCACCGCCGCCCCGGCCGTACCGCTGGCGCTGTGGCTGACGCATACGGCATCGCCCGTGGCGGACGGCATCGATGCCGACCACGCAGGCGACACCGCCATGCCGCCCTATCGCATCCCGCATGTCGACCTGGTTGCGACAGGCAACGCCGCCGCGTTCGATGCCGCGCCACTGGCGGCCGCCCGGGCCCAGGTGTTCGCCCGGGAATCCCATCTCGACGAGCTTGCCGCCGCCTCCGGCACCGATCCGGTCGCGCTGCGGCTGGCGCATCTCGACGATGCGCGCGGCACGGCACTGGTACGGCAAGTGGCCGAGCGCGCCGCCTGGACGCCGGCCGCGCCCCGCGCCAACACAGCGGCAGGCAACGTACAGCGCGGCCGCGGCTTTGCCTATGCCCACACCATCGATCACGAAGCCGGGCAGACCTGGTCGGCATGGGTGGCCGAGGTCGAGGTCGACGGCACCACCGGCGAGCTGGCGGTCAAGCGCGTGACGGTGGGGCATGACAGTGAATCGCTGCCGCGCGCGCAAGCCGCGCAGTCCGCGCGCTCGCTGGAGCTGGCCGTGGCCGATGCTGCCCTGCAGCTGGCGTCGGCCACGCCCGCCTTCGACACCTGGCCGGCCGAGGCGCCATCTGCCAGCCAGGCGCTGCCAGCCGTGCCGGGCAGCGCCCTGCCGGAAGTCCGCCTGGCCGGCACGCTCGCCCCGCATGACGCGCTGGCTGCCAGCCCGACCGGCACCATGCCCGCCGCCGCGGCCGTGGCCAATGCCATCTACGATGCCACCGGCGTGCGCCTGCGCGCGCCGCCCTTCAGCGCCGACCGCATCCGCCTGGCGCTGGCCGAAGCCAGGCCCGGCAACCAGCGCAGCAAGCGCGGCTGGATCGCCGCAGCCGCCGCTGCCGCTGCGGGCGTGTGCGCCACGCTGCTGCCCTGGCGCGCGCCGATCGCACCGGTGGCGCCGCCCGAAGCGGGCTTCTATTCCGCCGCCACGCTCGAACGCGGCCGGCTGGTGGCCGCCGCGGGAGACTGTGCGGTTTGCCATACCGTGCCGGGCGGCGTGAAGAACGCCGGCGGCCTGCCGCTGGAGACGCCCTTCGGCACGGTCTACAGCACCAATATCACCCCGGATGTGCAGACCGGCATCGGCAACTGGTCCTTCGCCGCGTTCGAGCGCGCCATGCGCGAGGGCATCCACCGCGACGGGCGCCGCCTGTATCCCGCGTTCCCGTACACCGCATTCGCGAAGATCAGCGACGGCGACATGCAGGCGCTATACGGGTACCTGATGTCGGCAGAGCCGGTGAAAGCCGAAGTCCCGCAGACGCAGCTGGCGTTCCCCTTCAACGTGCGCCCGCTGCTGGCCGGCTGGAACCTGCTGTTCCATCGCAACGAGCGCTTTACACCGGACCCGTCGCGCTCCGCGCAATGGAATCGCGGCGCGTACCTGGCTGAAGGGCTGGGCCACTGCAGCGCCTGCCATTCGCCGCGCAACGCGCTCGGCGGCGAAAAGGGCGGCCGCCAGTACCTGACCGGCGGCAGCGCCGAAGGCTGGGAAGCGCCGCCTCTGACCGCGCTGTCGCAAGCACCGCTGCCCTGGACCGAAGCGGCGCTGTTCACCTACCTGCGCGGCGGCTATGCACCGCACCATGGCGCCGCGGCCGGACCGATGGCACCGGTGGTCGAGGAACTGGCGCAACTGCCTGAGTCCGACGTGCGCGCGATTGCGCACTACGTGGCCTCGTTCGGCACGCCAGCGCCCTCGCCTGCCGTACTGGCCGCACAGGCAGCGCAGATCGAGCAGCGCAGCGCGCAGGCCGCGCGCACCCTGGGCGGTCCCGGCGAACGCCTGTACCAGAGCGCATGCGCGGTCTGCCACCAGTCGGACCAGGGCATCGCCCAGTTCGGCGTCAAGCCTTCGCTGGCGCTCAATACGAACCTGCACAGCAAGCTGCCGGACAACGTGATCCAGGTGCTGCTGCAAGGCATGCCGGCACCGCCCAACAGCGAACTGGGGGCGATGCCGGCCTATGCCGACACGCTCGACGACCAGCAGATCGCGCAACTGACGCAGTACCTGCGCGCGCGCTTTGCGCCCGACAAACCCGCATGGCAGGACCTGGAGAACACCGTCGCGCGCCTGCGCGCGGCGCCTGCCCACTAGGACTAATCCAGACCTTGCGGGGCCGGCGCGCCGGCCTTCCGCATCCACGCTGACCGCACCTACGCCGTGCCTGGCAAGGCGCTTCGCCACCGGGCAGGGACACGTGCATTCCCGCGCCGGCGCCATGCGCGCCACGCGCGGGAAAACCCCGAGGAGGGAAAACGCAATTCGGCCTTGCCCGCCAGTTTCATGTAGCTTACGCTGAACGATCATGTAGTGCGCACTACATGAGTGCCGCGTGGCTCGCAGCGGTGCCTCCCCGCACAAGGACGGCGCGCCGCAAGCGGCAGACGAGACAACAAAACTAAAAGATTGGCCCTTTACATCACCGGAAGCGCTGGCCCGGGGCTTGCATAGTCCCCCGCAGCGCCGACCGGGAGGCCGGGCCTGGACCAACCAAGGGTAGACAACAAGGAGTGACTATGTCGTATCAGAATCAAGCAGGTGTCGCGAGCGTGCTACCAGGTTAGTTCCAGCCTCGCCAATTGGAGTACTCACCACGTTTCGTTGCAATTCGGTGCGACTGCCCCGGTGTGATCATCACGCATTAGTCAGTACCGTCTGGCCCCGCTTCGATAAACGTGTGCGTCCGAGTTCAAGAACCAGCCTATAAAGACAGGTAGACAACATGTCGTCATCAATTTCATCCATGGCAACAACGACCATCCCGGAAGTCACGCTAGGCTCGGCTCCGCAGCCCAGCGCGAGGGGAGCGTCGTCTCAAACCATCACGATCGAGCAAGGCATCCGCGCGGCCGGCGTCGGCCGGTTCCAGTATCGGCTCTTTGTCATCTTCGGCCTGGTCTGGCTCGCTGACGCGATGCAGGTGCTGTCGATCGGCTTCACCGCGCCGTCGATCGCGGCGACGTTTGGCATTCCCGTACCGACGGCCTTGCAGACCGGGACGATGTTCTTTGTCGGCATGCTGATCGGCGCTTTCGTGTTCGGCCGGCTGGCTGACAGGATCGGACGCCGGCCAGTGCTGATGATGGCGGTGGTCATCGACGCCATCTGCGGTGTCGCTTCAGCCTTTGCACCGGACTTCCAGTGGCTGCTGTTGCTGCGTTTCCTGACCGGCATCGGCGTTGGCGGCACGCTGCCGGTCGACTACACCATGATGGCCGAGTTCCTGCCCTCGGACCGGCGCGGTCGCTGGCTGGTCCTGCTGGAGTCGTTCTGGGCCGTCGGCACGATCCTGCTCGCCATTCTTGCGCTGATCGCCGTGTCGCGAGGCAATGATGCCTGGCGGCTGATCTTCCTCGTCACGGGCATCCCCGCCCTGGTCGGCGTGGTGTTCCGTTTCTTTGTTCCCGAGTCTCCGCTCTACCTGAATAAATCGGGACGCTCGGCCGAGGCGCGCGCGGTGCTGCAGCGTGTCGCCACCGCCAATCGCGTGTCCGTTGAAATCGGCAACCTGGAGCCGCAGCCGATGGAGCGCAAGTCGGTCTTTGCGCTGTTCGCGCGCGGATGCCGGCGCCGCACCATCTGCCTGCTTGCCGCCTGGGCGCTCATCTCGATCGCCTACTACGGCGTCTTCGTCTATCTGCCGGTCAAGCTGGCGGGCCAGGGCTTTGGCTTCATGCGCGGCCAGGTCTTCCTGATCGTGCTCGCGCTGGTGCAGCTTCCCGGGTTCGCGCTGGCCGCGCACGGCGTCGAGCGCTGGGGCCGCAAGCCGACCCTGATCGGCTTCCTGCTGCTCAGCGCGGCAGGCTGCATGCTCTACAGCCTGGGTACGTCCACCGCGCTTATCGTCGGCTCGACCCTGCTGATGAGCTTCTCGCTCCTCGGTACCTGGGGCGCCCTCTACGCCTTCACGCCCGAGGTGTACCCGACCGACCTGCGGGCCAGCGGGATGGGCACTGCGGGTGCGATGGCGCGCTTTGGCGGCCTGTTCGCGCCGTCCATCATTGCACCGATCATGGCCAGCCAGTTCACCCTCGCCCTTGCGCTGCTTTCGTCATTTCTTGCCGTGGCGGCAATCGCCATCTACATGGTGGATATCGAGTCGAAGAACCGCGCGCTCGACTAGCGCAAGGCGCCGCCGGACGCTCCCGGCAGTTCAGGGAGCCCGCCGGCGGCGCTGGCGTGGCGGGTCCCGAAAGCGAAGCCACGGGCAGGGCGGCCCGCTTCCATTACAATCCGGCTGCAACGGCGCGGCGCGCTGGTCGACCCGATCTCGCCGCCCGCTTCACCTGCTTGCCCCTATCCCGCCGAGCCCTCGCCGCCAGCCATGAAACAAGACCCGCGCTTTCCCAACCTGTTCATCCTCGACCACCCGCTGATCCAGCACAAGCTCTCGCACATGCGCGACAAGGAAACGTCGACGCGCACCTTCCGCGAACTGCTGCGCGAGATCACGCTGCTGATGGGCTATGAGATCACCCGCAACCTGCCGCTGACCACGCGCCGCATCGAGACGCCGCTGGTGGAGCTGGACGCGCCGGTGATCGCCGGCAAGAAGCTGACCATCGTGCCAGTGCTGCGCGCGGGCGTGGGCATGAGCGACGGCCTGGTCGAGCTGATCCCGTCGGCGCGCATCGGCCATATCGGCGTGTACCGCGACGAGCAGCACCGCCCGGTGGAATACCTGGTGCGCCTGCCCGACGTGGAGGACCGCAGCTTCATCCTGTGCGACCCGATGGTCGCCACGGGCTATTCGGCTGCGCATGCCGTGGATGTGCTCAAGCGGCGCGGCGTGAAGGACGAGGCCATCACCTTCGTTGCGCTGGTGGCGGCGCCCGAGGGCGTGGAGGTGTTCCAGAAGGCGCATCCGAACGTGCAGCTGTTCGTGGCCTCGCTCGACAGCCATCTCGACGAGCACGCCTACATCGTGCCGGGCCTGGGCGATGCGGGCGACCGCCTGTTCGGCACCAAGAACTGAGTGGCGCGCGGCGGGCTGGCTTGCGCTTGACCGGCCTCAATAGTCCGCGCCACAGGGCTCCCTACACTGGCGGCAGGCGCCGGCGAGACCTCGCCGGCGGCCATCGCCAAAGCAAAGGGAGCCAAGCATGGAAGCCTTCAAGATCCTGTTCAGTACCAGCACCGGCCTGATGAGCCTGGGCGTGATCGTCTTCATCATCGGCATGGGGTGGTTCTTCGCGCGGATGTTCGCGCGCAAGATGCGCGAGGATGCGGCAGCGGCCAAGGCGCAGCAACAAGCGCAGCGCCGCTAAGGAAAAGGGCCGCTTCGCGCGGCCCTTTCCGTCATTGCGTCAGTCCGGGTCTTTACTTCTTCTTGCCCAGCAGGCTCCCCAGCACGCCGCGGATCAGCTCGCGCCCGACCTGCGAGCCCACCGTGCGCGCGGCCGACTTGGCCATCGACTCCAGGATCGAATCGCCGCGGCCGGTCTTGCCGGTGCCCTTGGTCAGCGTGCCGAAGATGTCGCCGGCCGTGCCGAGCCAGCCGCTGTCCTGCTCGCCCGCTGGCTGCCCCGCCGGCGCGCCGCCAGCGCCCTTGCCGTTGCCATTGCCGACCGTCGCCACGCTGCCGCGCAGCTTTTCATAGGCGGATTCGCGATCCACGGTCTTCTCGTAGGTGCCCGCCACCAGCGAACTTGCAATCAGCTGCCTGCGCTCTTCCTCCGTCGCCGGGCCGATGCGGCTGCCCGGTGCCAGCACCCAGGCGCGCTCGGTCACGCAGGGCGTGCCCTTGGCGTCAAGGAACGACACCAGGGCCTCGCCCACGCCCAGTTCGCTGATCGCGGTTTCCAGGTCCAGCTTGGGGTTGGCGCGCATGGTGGTGGCCGCCACCTTGACCGCCTTCTGGTCGCGCGGGGTAAAGGCGCGCAGCGCATGCTGCACGCGGTTGCCCAGCTGGCCCAGCACGGTGTCGGGGATGTCGATCGGGTTCTGCGTGACGAAGTACACGCCCACGCCCTTGGAACGCACCAGCCGCACCACCTGCTCGATCTTGTCGAGCAGCGCCTTGGGCGCATCGTTGAACAGCAGGTGGGCCTCGTCGAAGAAGAACACCAGCTTGGGCTTGTCCAGGTCGCCGGCCTCGGGCAGCTTCTCGAACAGCTCGGACAGCATCCACAGCAAGAAGGTCGCGTACAGCCGCGGCGCGTTCATCAGCTTGTCGGCGGCCAGGATATTGACCACGCCCTGGCCCTTCTCGGTCTGGATGAAGTCTTCCAGGTTCAGCATCGGCTCGCCGAAGAAGACGTCCCCGCCCTGCGATTCCAGCGCGATCAGCCCGCGCTGGATGGCGCCGACCGAGGCGGCCGAGATATTGCCGTACTCGGTGGTGAACTGGCCGGCGTTGTCGCCGACGTACTGCAGCATGGCGCGCAGGTCCTTGGCGTCGAGCAGCAGCAGGCCATTGGCGTCGGCAATGCGGAACACCAGGTTCAGCACGCCCTGCTGGGTGTCGTTCAACTCCAGCATGCGCGACAGCAGCAGCGGGCCCATGTGCGAGACCGTGGCGCGCACCGGGTGGCCCTTCTCGCCGAACACGTCCCACAGCGTGGTCGGGCACGCGCCCCATGCCGGCTCCGGCAGGTTCAGGTCGGCCAGGCGCTGTTTTAGCTTGTCGGACGGCTGGCCGGCCTGCGAAATGCCGGTCAAGTCACCTTTGACGTCCGCCATGAAGACCGGCACGCCCAGTCGCGAGAAGCCCTGCGCCAGGGTCTGCAGCGTGACGGTCTTGCCGGTGCCGGTGGCGCCGGTGATCAGCCCGTGCCGGTTGCCCATCTGCGGCAGCAGCACCAGTTCATGTTCGGCGTTCTTGGCGATGAGGATGGGGTCGGCCATGATGTTCCTGGGGTTTTGAGGTCTGGCACCGCGGGACTCGCCACGGCAGCGGCGCGGGCAGGCCCGCGTGATAAAATCCTGGGCTGATTATAGCCAGCCGCCAGGCATATCCGTCACCTGGCGCGCGCTGTCCGAGGGCTTTGCCACCCGGCCACGGCGCGCATGGCAACCCCGCACAACATCACCGCAGATCACCGCATTCCGCTTCGGAGAGAATCATGGCCGGTCACTCGAAATGGGCCAATATCAAACACAAGAAGGCCGCCGCTGACGCCAAGCGCGGCAAGATCTGGACCCGCCTGATCAAGGAAATCACCGTTGCCGCCAAGCTCGGCGGCGGCGATGTCGACTCCAACCCGCGCCTGCGCCTGTCGATCGACAAGGCCATGGACGCGAACATGCCCAAGGACAACATCCAGCGCGCGATCCAGCGCGGCGTGGGCGGCATGGAAGGCGCCAACTACGAAGAAATCCGCTACGAGGGCTACGGCCTGGCCGGCGCGGCCATCATCGTCGACTGCCTGACCGACAACCGCACCCGCACCGTGGCCGAAGTGCGCCATGCGTTCTCCAAGCACGGCGGCAACATGGGCACCGAAGGTTCGGTGGCGTTCATGTTCACCCACTGCGGCCAGTTCCTGTATGCCCCCGGCACGCCGGAAGACAAGCTGATGGAAGCCGCGCTCGAAGCCGGCGCCGACGACGTCGTCACCAACGACGACGGTTCGATCGAAGTCACCTGCCCGCCCAACGATTTCTCGGCGGTCAAGGCCGCACTGGAAGCCGCCGGCTTCAAGGCGGAAGTGGCCGACGTGGTGATGAAGCCGCAGAACGAAGTCAGCTTTGCCGGCGACGACGCGGCCAAGATGCAGAAACTGCTCGACGCCCTGGAAAACCTGGACGACGTGCAGGAAGTCTTCACCAATGCGGTGATCGAAGACTAAGCTGCAACAAGCCCCCATCGGCGGCGCCCCGGACACAGCCCAGGCCGCCGCCTTTTAGTATGTGTTTCTTTTCTGGCAGTGATCATGAAAGTATTGGTTGTCGGCTCGGGTGGACGTGAACACGCGCTGGCCTGGAAATTGGCCCAGTCCCCCAAGGTGCAGGTGGTGTACGTGGCGCCGGGCAACGGCGGGACCGCGCTCGACAAGCGCCTGCAGAATGTTCCGCTGACCGACCCCGAGGTCATCGCCGCCTTTGCCGAGCGCGAGGGCGTGGCCTTCACCGTGGTCGGCCCCGAGGCCCCGCTGGCCGCCGGCATTGTCGATATCTTCCGCGCCAAGGGCCTGCGCATCTTCGGGCCGACCCAGGCTGCCGCGCAGCTGGAATCGTCCAAGGACTTCGCCAAGGCGTTCATGGAGCGCCACGGCATCCCGACCGCCGCTTACCAGACCTTCTCCGACGCCACCCAGGCGCACGCCTACATCGACGCCCAGGGCGCTCCGATCGTGATCAAGGCCGACGGCCTGGCCGCGGGCAAGGGCGTGGTGGTGGCGATGTCGCTGGAAGAAGCGCACACCGCGGTCGACATGATGCTGGCCGACAACAAGCTCGGCGACGCCGGCGCGCGCGTGGTGATCGAAGAGTTCCTGGACGGCGAGGAAGCCAGCTTTATCGTGCTGGTCGACGGCAAGAACGTGCTGGCGCTGGCCACCAGCCAGGACCACAAGCGCCTGCTGGATGCCGACGCCGGGCCCAACACCGGCGGCATGGGCGCGTATTCCCCCGCCCCGGTGGTCACGCCCGCGCTGCATGCGCGCGCGCTGCGCGAGATCATCCTGCCGACCGTGCGCGGCATGGAAAAGGACGGCATCCCGTACACGGGCTTCCTGTACGCCGGCCTGATGATCGACAAGGACGGCAACCTGAAGACGCTGGAATTCAACTGCCGCATGGGCGACCCCGAAACCCAGCCGATCCTGGCGCGCCTGAAGACCGACCTGGTCGATGTGATGGAGCACGCCGTCAACGGCAAGCTCGACAGCATCGAGCTGGACTGGGACCGCCGCACCGCGCTGGGCGTGGTGATGGCCGCCTACGGCTATCCCGACAGCCCGCGCAAGGGCGATGCCATCACCGGCATCCCGGCCGAGACCGACGACAGCGTGACCTTCCACGCCGGCACCACCCTCAAGGACGGCACCCTGCTGACCTCGGGCGGGCGCGTGCTGTGCGTGGTGGGCCTGGCCGACACCGTCAAGGCAGCGCAGCGCGCCGCCTATGCCGCGGTCGAGCAGATCCGCTTCGACGGCATGCAGTACCGGACCGACATCGGCTACCGCGCCATCAAGCGCTGATCCTTCCCGGCAAACGCCGTTCCGGCCGGCATGGCTGATCCGCCTTGCCGGCCAGCTTTGGACCTGCGCGACCCGCCGGCCGCCTCAGCCGGTACAATCGTGACAACGCTGTGACGCGCCTGGCAGCCGCCAAGGCTGCCAGGCCGCCCTCAGCCCGGTCCATCCGCTTTCCGCCAACCATGATCGATTCCCAGGCAGTCCGTGCCTATCTGCTCGGTCTGCAAGACCGCATCACCGATGCCATCGGTGCCATCGACGGCCAGCCGTTCCTGACCGACGCCTGGGAGAAACCGCCCACCGAACGCCTGCGCGGCAGTGGCCGCACCCGCATCCTGGAAGGCGGCGCGGTGATGGAGCGCGCCGGCGTGGGCTTCTCGCACGTGAGCGGCGACACCCTGCCGCCGTCGGCCACCGCCAACCGGCCGGAACTGGCCGGGCGCAGCTTCGAGGCCATGGGCGTGTCGCTGGTGTTCCACCCGCGCAATCCCTATGTGCCCACGGTCCATATGAACGTGCGCTGCTTCCTGGCGCTCAAGCCGGGGGCCGAGCCGGTATGGTGGTTCGGCGGCGGCATGGACCTGACGCCCTACTACGGCGACGCCGGCGACTGCGCGCACTTCCACCGCACCTGCCAGCAGGCGCTGGCGCCCTACGGCGACGACCTGTACCCGCGCTTCAAGCAGTGGTGCGACGAGTATTTCTTCCTGCGCCACCGCAACGAGGCGCGCGGCGTGGGCGGGATCTTCTTCGATGACTTCTCCGCGCTGGGCTTCGAGCGCAGCTTCGCCATGATGCAATCGGTCGGCGACGCCTTCCTGGACGCCTACCTGCCGATCCTGCAGGCGCGCAAGGACACGCCCTACGGCGAGCGCGAGCGCGGCTTCCAGGCCTACCGGCGCGGGCGCTACGTCGAATTCAACCTCGTGTTCGACCGCGGCACGCTGTTCGGCCTGCAGTCGGGCGGACGCGCCGAATCCATCCTGATGTCGATGCCGCCGCTGGTGACCTGGCGCTATGACTGGCAACCGGAACCGGGCAGCCCCGAAGCGGCGCTGTACACCGATTTCCTGCCAGCGCGCGACTGGGCCTGACGCCTGACCTATGGCCAATCCAGCGCAACACCGCAAGCCCGCCGCCGACGCGGGAGAACCGCCGCAACCGTCCGCCCGCCCCTATCGCCTGGGTATCCTGGGCGGCACATTTGATCCTCCCCACGTCGGCCACCTGGCACTGGCGCGGCTGTGCATCGAACACCTCGGGCTGGATGAGCTGGTGTGGATACCCACCGGCCAGTCGTGGCAAAAAGGCGACGACGTGACCCCTGCCGCCGACCGCCTGGCCATGACCGAACTCGCCGCCGCGGCGCTTGGCGACAGCGGCGCCAAAGTCCGCGTGAGCCGCATGGAAGTGGACCGCGCCGGCCCCAGCTACACCATCGACACCGTACGCCAGCTGCGCGCCGAATACGGCCCCGAAACCTCGCTGTGCTGGCTGATGGGCGCCGACCAGCTGCTGCGCCTGCACACCTGGCACGGCTGGCAGGCACTGTTCGAACACGTGCACCTGTGCACCGCCACGCGGCCGCGCTTTGAACTGGCGGCACTGGAGGGTCCGGTGCTGGCGGCACTGGCCGAACGCCAGGCTGACACGCACCTGATACAATGCACGCCCTCCGGCCGGATGTGGATCGACCAGACGCTCGCCGTCGACCTGTCTTCCACCCACCTGCGCCAGCGGCTGGCAGCCGGCCAGCCGGCAGATGACCAACTGCCGCCCGGCGTGGCACACTACATTGCCAACCACGGGCTGTACCGCAACGCCCCGGCCAGGGCATGACCGGGGTTGCCCCAGTCCCGGCGCCCACCCCCAACCGATCTCAGCTGAACAAGAAGACACCATGGATATTCGTAAACTGCAACGCGCCATCGTCGACGGCCTCGAGGATGTCAAAGCGCAGGACATCAAGGTGTACGACACCAGCCACCTGACTGAACTGTTCGACCGGGTGGTGATTGCCAGCGGGACATCCAACCGCCAGACCAAGGCGCTGGCAGCGTCGGTGCGGGATACGGTGAAGGGAGCCGGCGGCCATATCGTGGCGGTCGAGGGCCTGGAAACCGGCGAATGGGTGCTGGTCGACTGTGGCGACGCCGTGGTCCACATCCTGCAGCCGCAGTTGCGCCTGTACTACAACCTGGAAGAAATCTGGGGCGACAAGCCGGTGCGCATGAAGCTGGCCGCCGGCGGCCGCGGCCTGGCCAAGGCCAGCGAGCCGATGGACGAGGACGAGGAAGAAGCCCCGGTGCGCACCGTGCGCCGCGCCAGCAACCTGCGCCCCGCGCTGGCCCGCCTGCCCGAAGGCATGAAGGAGCCGTCGCCGCCGATGGGCCATGAGGACACCGACGCGGACGCCATCGCCACCATCCGCAAGCCGGCCCGCAAGACCGCCACCAAGACGGCAGCGACCAAGACCGCCACCAAGACGGCAGCGACCAAGACCGCCGGCACCCGCGCCGCGGCGCCGCGCAAGACCGCTGCCGGCACCACCGCGCGCAAGACCGCAACCAAGACCGCGGCCAAGAAGGCCCCGAGCAAGACCGCTGCCAGCAAGACCGCAGCAGCCAAGCCGGCCGCGCGCAAGCGCACCACCCGCTCGGCCTGAGTCCCGGCGCGCGGCCGCCCGGCGGCCGCGCAGCATGACCCATCCCCTGCCCCATGCAACTGGTGATCGTGGCCGTCGGCCACAAGATGCCCGGCTGGATCGAGACCGGCTTCAGCGAGTACGCCAAGCGCATGCCGCCCGAGCTGCGCATCGAACTGCGCGAGGTCAAGCCCGAAACCCGCTCGTCCAGCAACAACGCCGCCACCGTGATGCAGCGCGAAGCCGCGCGCATCGAGGCGGTGCTGGGCTCGCTGTCGAAACAGTGTCGCATCGTCGCGCTGGATGAGCGCGGGCGCGACTTCACCACCGTGCAACTGGCCGCGCAGCTGACCGACTGGCAGCGCGAGGGCGGCGACGTGGCCTTCCTGATCGGCGGCGCCGACGGGCTCGATCCCGCCCTGAAAGCCCGCGCCAGCACCCTGATCCGGCTGTCCAGCCTGACCCTGCCGCACGGCATGGTGCGCGTGCTGCTGGCCGAGCAGCTGTACCGCGCCTGGTCCGTCACACAGAACCACCCCTATCATCGGGCCTGATCCCGGCTGTCGCCGGTAGGCCCCTCCGCCGCGATGCCCGACACCCTGCACGACTACCTTTACCTCGCCTCGCAGAGCCCGCGCCGCCGCGAGCTGCTGACCCAGCTCGGCGTGCGCTACGAACTGCTGCTGGCCGATGACGACGAGGATGCCGAAGCGCTCGAGGCCGTCCAGCCCGGCGAGACCCCCGACGACTACGTCCAGCGCGTCTGCGCGCTGAAGGCCGAAGCCGCGCTGCGCCGCCGCGAACGCCGCGCGCTGCCCGATGCGCCGGTGCTGACCTCCGACACCACGGTCTGCCTGGGCGGCCGCATCCTGGGCAAACCCGCCGACGGCGCCGATGCCGCGGCCATGCTGGGCGCGCTCTCGGGCAGCACCCACCGCGTCCTGACCGCCGTGACGATCGTGTCGACCACGGGCATGCGGCATGCGCTGTCGATCTCGGAAGTCACCTTCCGCCCGATGCAGCCCGCCGAGATCGAACGCTACGTCGCCAGCGGCGAGCCGCTCGGCAAGGCCGGTGCCTACGGCATCCAGGGCCGGGCGGCGGAGTTCGTCGAGCGGATCAGTGGCAGCTATTCAGGTATCATGGGCTTGCCCTTGTTTGAGACGGCGGCGTTACTTCGCCAGGCCCGCCTGCAGTTCTGAGCAGCGCCCTCCGTGCCCAGACAAGACCCGGCCCAGCGCCGGGCCACCCTATACAGCCGGGCCACCGGCGACGCGTTTCACCCGCTATGACTGAAGACATCCTCGTCAACATCACGCCCCAAGAGACCCGCGTCGCCATCGTGCAGCAAGCCGCGGTGCAGGAACTGCATGTCGAACGCACGCTCACGCGCGGGCTGGTCGGCAATATCTACCTGGGCAAGGTGGTGCGCGTGCTGCCCGGCATGCAATCGGCCTTTATCGATATCGGCCTGGAGCGCGCCGCCTTCCTGCACGTGGCCGACATCTGGCATCCGCGTGATGCCGACCGCAACAATTCCACCCCGCAGCTGGCCATCGAGAAGACCCTGTTCGAAGGCCAGGCACTCATGGTGCAGGTGATCAAGGACCCGATCGGCACCAAGGGGGCGCGCCTGTCCACCCAGGTGAGCATCGCCGGGCGCACCCTGGTGTACCTGCCGCAGGACCCGCATATCGGCATCTCGCAGCGCATCGAGGGCGAAGTGGACCGCGAGGCGCTGCGCAGCCGCGTGCAGGGCCTGGTGCCCGACGACGAGCGCGGCGGCTTTATCGTGCGCACCATTGCCGAGGAAGCGACCGACGAAGAACTCGGCAACGATATCGCCTACCTGCGCAAGATCTGGGGCGCGATCCGCCAGAACGCCACTACCCTGCCCGCGCCCAACCTGCTTTACCAGGACCTGAACCTGGCCCAGCGCGTGCTGCGCGACTTTATCAACGACGCCACCGGCGTGATCCAGATCGACTCGCGCGAGAACTACCAGATGCTGCTGGAGTTCGCCAAGGAATACACCCCGGCGGTGCTGCCGCGGCTGTCGCACTACACCGGCGAGCGCCCGATCTTCGACCTGTTCAATATCGACGCCGAGATCGAGAAGGCGCTGTCGCGCCGGGTGGACCTGAAGTCGGGCGGCTACCTGATGATCGACCAGACCGAGGCGATGACGACCATCGACGTCAACACCGGCGGCTACGTGGGCGCGCGCAACTTCGACGACACCATCTTCAAGACCAACCTGGAGGCGGCCCACACCATCGCGCGGCAGCTGCGCCTGCGCAACCTCGGCGGCATCATCATCATCGACTTCATTGATATGGAGAACGCCGAGCACCGCGACGCGGTGCTGTCCGAGCTGAAGCGAGCGCTCGCACGCGACCGCACCCGCATCACGGTCAACAGCTTCTCGCAACTGGGCCTGGTCGAGATGACGCGCAAGCGCACGCGCGAGTCGCTGGCGCATGTGCTGTGCGAGCAATGCCCGGTCTGCCACGGCAAGGGCCAGGTCAAGACGCCGCGTACGGCCTGCTACGACATCCTGCGCGAGATCATGCGCGAATCGCGCCAGTTCAACCCGCGCGAATTCCGCATCCTGGCCTCGCAGGAAGTGATCGACCTGTTCCTGGAAGAAGAAAGCCAGCATCTGGCGATGCTTGGCGACTTCATCGGCAAGCCGATTTCGCTGCAGGTGGAATCGACGTTCCACCAGGAACAGTACGACATCATCCTGATGTGAAGATGCCGGCGCAGGCATGGAAAGGCCCGCGCACTGGCGGGCCTTTCTGCATTCTGGCCGGACCAGGCTAGGGCCGGATCACGACTTGCGGACTCACCACGAAGGCGGGTTCGGGCTGGTAGTACACGGCCGGCGGCGGCTGGTACACGACCGGCCGGTCCTTGCACTTGCGCTCCTCCTTGTACTCGCCGTTGTCTTTCCACTTGCGCTTGATCTTGCAGTTGCCGACCCAGAATTCTTCCTTGTAGTCGCCGCCCTTGTACCGGCGCGCGTAGCGGTGATCATCATCGTCGTCCCAGTCGTCGTCGGCCTGGGCGGCGGCGGAGAAGGTGCCAAGGAGCACGGGCAATACGATGAGGGCAACAAGGGCGCGGGGCTTCATTTTTTGGCGGCGGCGAGCGATGGTTGAGAAAGGCTAGCACGCCGCATTCCGCATCTGTGTATCAAGCTGTTTACGAACGTAACCGCGCTGCAGCGCCTGCGCGTGTCCGCTAGCGTCCGTCTCCTTACGGACTCGGTGATGGTCCTACTCCAATTCCGTTTGCCATCCGCTATAACTAAGCCAACGTAGTCAGCGGCATCCGCACGGATGCCGCGCCCGGCTTGCCGCCCCGATGCGGGGCGCGGCCCGGTCGGCAAGCAAGGAGTCCGGCATGAACGCCACGAACCATGGGACCTGTCTGCTGGCCCTTCTGTTGTCGGTGGCGTGCGCGCCATTGCCGATTGCCAAGCGCGCCCCCGCACCGCCGCCCGAGGCGAAGGGCGAAGCGGTCGCCGCCGCGCCCAAGGAGCGCGCCACCCCGATCGCGAACAAGACCATCAACATTGCCGCCGCCTGCAAGCGCACCGAGGAAGACGGCTTCCGCGAAGACGCGCTGATGGACGTCAAGGCCAACGAGGTGCGTGCGCTCAAGTGGAAGCTATGGGTATCGCGGCGCGGCAGTTGCGAATTCAACCTGGCCGAGTTCCGCCAGGTCCGCGCGACCCCGCACATCGAACTGCAGGCCATCGACGGCAGCCAGTGCAAGCTGCTGGTGTGGCAGGATCCGCGCCGCGTGACGCTGGCCCATAACCGCTGCGAGAAGCACTGCACGCCCGGCATCTACGAGCAGGCGTGGCCGGTGCTGTTCGACCCCAAGAGCGGTGCCTGCGCCGAGGTGCGCTGAGCCGCTGCGGCGTTACTTCGCTTTCGGCACCCGGCCCATCAGGTAGAACTCGTCGTTCGGGCGCATGCTGACGGTGTTGGCCATCCGGTTCGACAGGCCGAAGAACGCCGTGATGGCGGCAATATCCCAGGCATCCTCCTCGGAAAAACCGTGCTCGCGCAGCGCAGCAAAGTCGGCATCGCCGACTTCATGCGACGCCTTGCACACCTTCATCGCAAAGTCGAGCATCGCGCGCTGGCGCTGCGGAATATCCGCCTTCAGGTAGTTCACCGCCACCTGGTCCGCCACCAGCGGCTTCTTCTCATAGATGCGCAGGATCGCGCCATGCGCCACCACGCAGTACAGGCACTGGTTGGCGCCGGAAGTCGCCACCACGATCATCTCGCGCTCGCCCTTGGTCAGGCCGCCCTCCTTGAGCATGAGCGCGTCGTGGTAGGCGAAGAACGCGCGGAACTCGTCGGGACGGTGCGCCAGCGCCAGGAAGACGTTGGGGACGAAGCCGGCTTTTTCCTGGACTTCCAGGATGCGGGCGCGGATGTCGTCGGGGAGGTCGGTCAGCGCGGGAACGGGGTAGCGGCTGATGGCGAATGCCGGGTCGGACATGGTGGTCTCCTGTTGGATAGGCGTCATCGATCGTGGGCTTCTGATGCAGATACTAACGGATCGGCATGAGTGTGGCGGGCGCCATGTCGCCCATGCATCGCACGGACACATGTCCCCTGCATAAGGCATACTACGCACCTTCCGAACCAGGCGGGCACACTGCCCACCATACTGTTCCTGATGAAACGTATTCTCATCGTCAAGCTGACCTCTCTCGGCGACATGGTGTTCACCCAGCCGCTGGTCGCGGACCTGCAGCGGGCCTTTCCCGGCGTCAAGATCGACTGGATCGCCGACTCATATTGCGCCGACGTGCCGCGCTGGAATCCGAATATCGAGCGTGTGATTTCCGCGCCGCTGCGCGGCTTCAAGAAATCGCGCAATTGGGCTGGCTTGCGTGCGATCTTCAGTGCGCTGCGTGAACTGCGCCGCGAGAAGTACGATGCGGTGCTGGACGTCCACGGCGTCTACAAGAGCGCCATCGTGACGTTCCTGGCACGCACGCGCAATCGCTATGGCTACCCCGTGGCAGAGTTGGGCGAGAGCGGCGCACGCTTCGCCTACAACCATGTGTTCCAGCCATTTGTCGAAGAAGATTGCGCGCGGCAGCGGATGCGCCGCGCCGTCAGCCGCGCCCTGGGCTATGAGCTGACCAGGGACATGGACTACGGCCTGGAGATGCCCGCAGACACGCCGGCGCCGGCCGCCAAGGGTCCGTACGCGATGCTGTTCCATGCCACCTCGAGCGAGGAAAAGAAGTGGCCGGTCGCCGACTGGATCAGCGTGGGCAGCGCGATCTCGGCGCGCGGGCTGCGCGTGCTGGTGCCTTGGGGCAACGACGCGGAGCGCAAGGAAGCCGAAACCATCGCCGCCAGCGTGCCCAACGCCGAAGTGATGCCACGCCTGAGCATCACCGGCGTGGCGCAGATGGTAGGCAAGGCATCGCTGGTGGTTGGCATGGACACCGGCTTCGTGCATATCGCCGATGCGCTGCGCCGCCCGACCGTGATCCTGTTCACGACCACGTCGCGCCACCTGTACGGCGTCGATGCGCCGGGCCGCGCGGTCTCGCTGGGCGGCGGCGGCGTGGTGCCGCGGCGGGATCAGGTGCTGGCTGCCATCGATGAAGTGCTGGGCGTGCAGCCGCCCGTCACCTCGCCAAACTGAGCACGAAGGAAACGACAAAGGCCGGCGCAAGCGCCGGCCTTTGTCGTTGGCAGGTCCGTTACCCTTGCTGCGTCGCGAACTGGATCCGGTGCAGCCCGGCGTACAGGCCGTTGGCCGCCAGCAGCTGCGCGTGCGTGCCCTGCTCCGCCACGCGGCCGTGGTCCAGCACGGCGATGCGGTCGGCGTTCTCGATGGTGGACAACCGGTGCGCAATCACCAGCGTGGTCCGGCCCTTCATCAGTTCCTCCAGCGCCGCCTGGACCTGGCGCTCGGACTCCGAATCCAGTGCCGAAGTCGCCTCGTCCAGGATCAGGATGGGCGCGTTCTTATACAGCGCCCGGGCAATCGCCAGCCGCTGGCGCTGGCCGCCGGACAACTTCATGCCGTTGTCGCCGATATTGGTGTTCAGGCCCTCCGGCAGCCCCTTGACCGTTTCCGTCAGGTAGGCGGCCGCCAGCGCGCGCTCAACGCGGGCCATGTCGATCTCGCTGTCGGATTGCGCGCCATATGCCACGTTGGCGGCGACGGTGTCGTTGAACAGCACCACGTCCTGGCTGACGAAGGCAATCTGGTTGCGCAGGTCCTTCAGCGACAACTCGGTCAGCGGCGTGCCATCCAGCAGGATGCGCCCGCCAGTCGGGTCGAAGAAGCGCGGCACCAGGTTGACCAGCGTGGTCTTGCCGCTTCCCGACGGACCTACCAGCGCCACCACTTCGCCCGGACTGACGCGCAGGTCAATGCCCTCCAGCGCGGCACGCGATGCTTCACCGTAGCGGAAGCCGACTTGCTCGAAGGCAAGTTCGCCACGGGCACGATCCAGCATCTTGCCACCGTCCTGCGGCTCGATCGGTTCATCGATCAGCCGGAAGATCATCTCGGCTGCGGTGATGCCGCGCGTCAGCGGCTGGTTGATGTCGGTCAGGTGCTTGAGCGGCGAGATCAGCAGCAGCATCGCCATCACAAAGCCGGTAAAACCGCCCACCGTGGTCTGGTTGGCCTGCGCCTGCACCATCGCAATGGTGATGATCACCGACAGCGCCAGCGCGGCCAGGAAGGCCGTGACCGGCTGGTTCAGCCCGCCGGCAACCGCCATGCGCATCGAGTAGTTCTTGAGCCGCTCGGCCACGGTGCGGAAGCGGCCCATCTCGTAGGCCTCGCCGCCGTGCAGCTTGACCACCTTGTAGCCGCCCACGGCCTCTTCCACGACATAGGCAGCGTTGTTGGTAAAGGCCTGGTGATCGCGGTTGAGCTTGCGCAGCCGGCGGTTGATCTTCGACATCAGGTAGCCGATCACCGGCAGGATCACCGCCACGATCAGCGTCAGGCGCCAGTTGGTATAGAACAGGTAGATCAGCAGCGCCACAACCGTCAGCGAGTCCCGCACCAGCGTGATAAAGACGCTGGTCAGGATCTGCAGCACCTGGTTGACCTCGAAGATCACGGCATTGATCAGCGAAGCCGCCGTGTTGCGGTGGAAGAACGACGCCGGCGCCTGCAGCAGGCGCTCGAACATCTGCAGGCGCATCTTCAGCAGCACGCGGTTCGAGATCAGGTTCAGCAGGTAGCCCGAGGCAAACTGCGCCAGGCCGCGGATCAGGGCCACGCCGGTCAGGATGGCGGGGACATGCCACAGCGTGCCGGCGTAGTCGCCGCCGAAGCCCTTGTCGAGCAGGTCATTGACAACCTTGGGGATCACCCCTTCGCTGCCCGCGACCACGGCCATGGCGAGGATAGCGCCGATGAAGATGCGTAACTCGGGGCGCAGGTAAGACCAGAGCCGGCTGGCCATGCTGGACGGCACGGCGGCACCTGGCGAAATGGGCGGTTTGGATGTGGTCACTGATATGTCTTGTGTGTGGAGGCGGCGTGCCGGCCCGGCGCTAGCCCGGCCGCTTCTGCCGGGCTACCCGAAGGAAGGGCCTGACGATGAGCTGGAACAGGAAGCGCTGATAGACGTAGCGGCGCAGATAATAGCCGATGCTGCGCTGAGCCTTGTCGGTGGCGTCCAGGTCGGCGCGATGCGTTTCGAGCGACGAGGTCTCGGCCAGCTCGGTCAGGCCGATGCAATATGGCACCACCGCACTGACCGACACCAGGCCCTGCTTTTCGAAGGCCGACCAGTAGTCGGCCGCGCACCACATCGGCTGCAAGCCCGCCAGCAGCCGTTGCGCTGCGGCGCGCGTCACCACGTAGCCGTGCGCGCGCCACCATTCGCCGTAGCGCCTGACCAGGCGTCGTTCACCGCCGAGCCTGCGGGCACCCCAGCGGGTGTACTTGTCGACATGGGACAGCAGCACCACCTCGGCCCGGTCCGGATCCAGGCGCGACTCCAGGTCGGCCAGCACGGTTGCCAGGTCGGGGCCGGGCGAAGCATCGTCCTCCAGCACCAGCGCAAAGGCGGCGCCGTCGTCAAGCATCTTGCGGTATACACCGAGGTGGCTCAACCCGCACCCGACCTCGCCCCGGCTCATGGGGCGGTAGCGCGCGGCGGCGGCGGCGGCATCGTACTTGCTGGCCACTTCCTGCTCCGCCAGCACGCGGCCATCCACGGCCCGGAACACCTGGAACGGGATGCCAAGGCCCGCCAGCTGGCCGGAAATGCGCTCCCGGCGTTCCCGCGCGGAGTCGAGATTGATGACGTAGGCGCCGATCATGCGGCCAGCACCTGTGTGTCCGGTCTTGCCCGGATTGCAGCCGGCGACAGAGAGACCAATGCTGCACGCGCAGGCAGAAGGAAGACTTCTTCCATCCCGGCGGAACGGAACAATTGTGCTCGTATCATCAATTTGAGTTTCAGGAAGCGGCCCGCTAGCCGACTCGATGGCATCAGGGTGCGCGGAGGGCGCCATGCGCCAGTGCGGTAGAATACGCGGTCTCGATCCAGCGCCTGGCGCCGTGGGCGACTCCGGCGGCCCGTCGGTCTTGTCCGACCTGCGTGCCTCCCCTATGTTCCATGAGAGTCTCGGCCGTCATCATTACCAGGAATGAAGCTCACAATATCGGGCCATGCCTCGAAAGCGTGTCCTGGTGCGAAGAGGCGATTATAGTGGATTGGGCCAGCACGGATGACACTGTGGCGATTGCGCGTGCCGCCGGCGCCACCGTCATCCAGACCGACGACTGGCCTGGCTTCGGCCCGCAGAAGAACCGCGCGGTTGACGCCGCCACGGGCGACTGGATCCTGAGTCTCGATGCCGACGAACGTGTCACGCCCGCCCTGCGCGACGAGATCCTGGGCCATCTGAAGCGGGCCGACGCCCACGCGCTTGCGCTGCCGCGCCTGTCAGCGTTCTGCGGCACCTTCGTGCGCCACGCCGGCTGGTACCCGGACTATGTGACCCGCGTCTTCCGCAAGGGCCGCGGCCGCTTCACGGATGACCTGGTCCACGAACACCTGAAGGTGGACGATCCGGTCACCCATCTGCGCGAGCCGCTTGTCCATTACAGCTACCGCACACTGTCGGACGTGCTGCGCAAGATCGACAGCTACTCCAGCGCAGGCGCGCAGCAGGCCTACGCGCGGGGCAAGCGTAGTTCGGTGGCGTCCGCCGCGGGGCACGGCCTGTGGGCCTTCATCCGGACCTACGTGCTCAAGCGCGGCTTCCTGGACGGCAGCGCAGGCTTCGGCGTGGCGCTGATGAATGCGCAGGCAAGCTACTACAAGTACGCCAAGCTGGCGCAGTTGCAGGCCGACACCAGCCTCAAGGCAGCCGCCCCTGAGGTCACCCGTTGAGGCGGCCGGCCGCCCCTCCCCTTTATTCCATGCATCGATGAAAGTTGGCATCTCCTGCAATCGCTTCGGCGCTGGCGGCGGCCTGGAACGCTATGCGCTCGACATCAGCCGGGCCATGGCAGGCCGCGCCGGCACCGAGGTGTCGGTCTACGCGCGCCGCTTCGACGCCGGCGTGGCAGAGTCGGCCGGCATTGCCCCGCACCGGATCGTGGTGTCGTGGCTGCCTGGCAAGCTGCGCGACCGCTACTTCTCGTGGCGGCTGCAAGCGCGCCGTCCCGCGGACGAAGTGCTGATTGGCTGCAACCGGGTGCGCGGCTCCGATATCGCCATCTGCGGCGGCACCCATCGCGGCTATCTCGGCGCGCGCGGCACGACAGCGCGCCGCTCCGACCAGTGGCAGATCGACCTGGAGAGTGCGCAGTATGCTGGCGCGCACCGCGTGGTGGCACATTCGGCGCTGATGCGCCGCGAGGTGATCGAGCTGTACGGGATGCCGCCGGACCGCGTGGAACTGATCTACCCGCCGGTCGACACGCAGCGCTTCACGCCGGTCGACGCCGACGCGCGCGCCGCGTTGCGCCGTGAGTTCGGTTTCGGTGACGATGAGGTCGTGTTCCTGTTCCCGTCCTCGGGCCATGCCCGCAAGGGTTTCGACCTGCTTGCCGACTATTTCTCCAAATCGGACCTGCCGATCACGCTTGCCGTGGCCGGCCGTCCGGTCGGGCGCACCATCCCGCGGGTACGGGAACTGGGCTACAGCAGCCGCATCGACGCGCTCTACCGCGCCGCGGACTTCACCATCCTGGCGTCGGGCTACGAACCGTTCGGACTGGTCGGCGTGGAATCGGTGCTGTGCGGCACACCGCTGGTCTTTGCCGACAATATTGCCTGCCTGGAGGTGATCCGGCCGCAGGCGGTGCATGCCTTCGCACGCGATCGCGCCGAGACGCTCGACCGCGCGATTCGCGCCGCGGTCGACGCGGCACGCAGCGGCCAAGGCCGGCTGGCGGATCCGATGGCGATGCTCGACTACGATCCGGGCATCGAGGCCCACGTCGACGCGCTGCTAGCGCTGGCGGCCAGCGCGCGCGCCGCCCGGCAGGCGGCCTGAGACCGCCGCTGCCGTCGGTTTATTCGTAGAGGGTGCTGACGCTGTCCGGCGACAGTGCCAGCCGCAACGCGGTCAGCGCCTCGTCGGAGGGCACCACCTTCCAGTCCGCTCCGAGCATGGCCTCGCACGAAGCCGCCGCCGACTGGTAGTGGATGCGCACCGGCAAACCCTGTCCACCGCTGGCGCGGGCCAGGTGCGGCATCAGCAGTTCACGCAACATCCCGGTCGACGAATTCCCATTCATCGACAACCGCACGGCGCTGGCAAACCTGACGCGTGCGGCCACCAGGTCCATCACCGATTCCGCCGTAAACCTCACCCCACCGGTAAACGTATCGTGCCGCGCATTCCCCGTGGCGATCAGCAGCTCATCCTCGCGGAACATGTGCCGGTTGGCGTCGAACAGCTCGTTGAACACCGTCATCTCGACCAGCCCGGTGCCGTCGTCCAGCGTGACGATCACCATCTTGCCGCGCTGGGTCATCTGCGTGCGGACGCCGCTGATCACGCCGGCGATGGTCTTGCCGCGCACATCGCGGCCGAAGCCGCCGCCGTTGCCCTGCACTTCCTTTTCCAGCGCGGCCAGCGTGCCCTTGTTGAAGCGGCGCACCTCGTCGCGGTAGGCATCGAACAGATGGCCTGAGAAGTAGTAGCCGAGCGCCTGCTTTTCTTCCTGCAACGTGCGCTTGGGACTCCAGCGCGGTTCGTCGAGCAGCTCGGGGCGGTGCGCATCGCCGGCATCGCCCATCAGGTCGAACAGCGACACCTGGTTGGCGGACTCGGCCTTCTGCTCGGCGGCCTCCATCGCGATCGGCACCGAGGCCAGCAGCTGGGCGCGGTTGTCGTTCAGGCTGTCGAAGGCGCCGGCGCGGATCAGCGCCTCGATGGTGCGGCGATTGACCTGGCGGCGGTCGACGCGTTCGCAGAAGTCGAACAGATCGGTGAACGGCCGCTCCTCGCGCGCGCGCAGGATATCTTCGATCGCGCCCTGGCCGCTGCCCTTGATGCCGCCCAGGCCGTAGCGGATGGTCTTGGGGTCGGTCGGCGCGAAGCGGTATTCGCTGGCGTTGACGTCCGGCGGCAGCACCGCGATCTTGTTGAGCTTGCAGTCCTCGTAGAGGATCTTGACCTTGTCGGTGTCATCCATGGCCAGCGACATGTTGGCTGCCATGAATTCGGCCGGATGGTGGGCCTTGAGCCAGGCGGTGTAGTACGCCAGCAGCGCATACGCGGCCGCGTGCGACTTGTTGAAGCCGTAGCCCGCGAACTTCTCCATCAGGTCGAAGATGTCGTCGGCCTGCTGCGCGGAGAGGCCGTTCTTGTCGGCGCCTTCGCGGAACATGACGCGATGCTGGGCCATCTCCTCGGGCTTCTTCTTGCCCATGGCGCGGCGCAGCAGGTCGGCGCCGCCGAGCGAGTAGCCGCCGATGATCTGCGCCATCTGCATCACCTGCTCCTGGTAGACCATGATGCCGTAGGTCTCTTTCAGGACGGGTTCGACGCGCGGATCCGGGTACTCCACCTTCTCGCGGCCGTGCTTGCGCGCGCAGAAGCTGGGGATCAGGTCCATCGGGCCCGGGCGGTACAGCGCCACCAGCGCGATGATGTCCTCGAAGCGGTCAGGCTTGGCGTCCTTGAGCATGCCCTGCATGCCGCGGCTTTCCAGCTGGAACACGGCGACCGTGTTGGCGGTCTTGAGGATATCGAAGGCGGGACTGTCGTCGAGCGGGATATGGCTGCAATTCCAGTCGGCCTTGCTCGGATCGAGGCGGCGGATATAGCGCTCGGCCCAGTCCAGGATGGTCAGTGTGGTCAGGCCCAGGAAGTCGAACTTGACCAGGCCGGCGGCCTCGACGTCGTCCTTGTCGTACTGGCTGACCACGCCGCTCATGCCGTCGTTCTGCGCGCCCTGCGTGTACAGCGGGCAGAAGTCGGTCAGCCTGCCGGGCGCGATCAGCACGCCGCCGGCGTGCATGCCGACGTTGCGGGTCATGCCTTCGACGCGCTGTGCCAGCTCCAGCAGCTGGCGCACTTCCTCCTCGTTGTTCTCGCGCTCGGTCAGCAGCGGCTCTTCCTTCTTGGCTTCCTCGATGGTGACCAGCTTGCCCGGCTTGAACGGGATCAGCTTGGCGATGCCATCGACAAAGCCGTAGCCGAGATCGAGCACGCGGCCCACGTCGCGCACCGCGGCCTTGGCCGCCATGGTGCCGAAGGTGGCGATCTGCGATACCGCGTCCTTGCCGTACTTCTCCTTCACGTATGTGATCACGCGATCGCGGCCGTGCTGGCAGAAGTCGATGTCGAAGTCAGGCATCGAGACCCGTTCCGGGTTCAGGAATCGCTCGAACAGCAGCGCGTACTTGAGCGGGTCCAGATCGGTAATGCCGAGCGCATACGCGACCAGCGAACCGGCGCCCGAACCGCGGCCCGGTCCCACCGGCACGCCGTTGTTCTTGGCCCAGTTGATAAAGTCCGCCACGATCAGGAAGTAGCCGGGGAAGCCCATCTTGATGATGGTGCCGGTCTCGAACTCCAGCCGTGCGTAGTATTCCGGGCGCTTGGATTCGCGCACCGCCTCGTCGGGGAACAGCACCACCAGGCGCTTCTCCAGCCCGTCCTTGGCCATGTAGACCAGGTAGTCGTCCAGCGACATGCCGTCGGGCGTCGGGAACAGCGGCAGGCGCGGCTTGCCCAGTTCCAGCGTCAGGTTGCAGCGGCGCGCGATCTCGACCGCGTTCTCCAGTGCCGAGGGGATGTCGGCGAACAGCGCGCACATCTCGTCCTGGGTCTTGAAGTACTGGTCAGTGGTAAAGCGCCGCGTGCGGCGCGGATTGGCCAGCAGCTCGCCCTCGGCGATGCACACGCGCGCCTCGTGCGCGGTGTAGTCGTCCGGCGTCATGAACTGCACCGGATGCGTGGCCACCACCGGCAGTTGCAGTTCCGCCGCCAGTTGCACGGCCTGCTGCACGTAGGCATCGGTGCCGGCGTTGCCGGCGCGCTGCAGTTCGATGTAGAAGCGTTGCGCGAATACCGTGGACCAATGCTGTGCCGCGCGGCGCGCACCGTCGGCATTGCCGTTGGCCAGCGCCATGCCGATATCGCCACCCATTGCGCCCGACAGGGCGATCAGGCCGGTCGCGAGCGGCAGGTCATCCTCGCCGGGTTCCAGGAACCAGGCCGGATCGATCTCGGCGCGGCCGCGGTGCTGGTTGCCCAGCCACGCGCGCGACAACAGCATGCACAGGTTCAGGTAGCCGCGGCGGTCCTGCACCAGCAGCAGCAGGCGCGACGGCTTGTCGCGGTCTTCGGCGTTGGTGAGCCAGACGTCGGCACCGACCACCGGCTTCACGCCCTTGCCGCGCGCCTCCTTGTAGTAACGGATCAGCCCGAAGGCGTTGGCGAGGTCCGTCAGGGCGAGCGCGCCCATGCCGTCGGCGGCAGCGGCCTTGACGGCGTCTTCCAGGCGGACGATGCCGTCCACGATGGAGTATTCGGAATGCAGGCGGAGGTGTACGAAGCGGGGTGCGGACATGGGCGACATTGTACCGGCTCGGGCCGCTGGCATGCCTCCGATATTGCGTGCAGGCGGCCTGGCGCGAGGGCCCGGCATAGCCGATCGGAGTGCTTGGGAATGCGCGGCGGCGGCGCCCGCACGCGTTATAATTTCGCCTTTCCAATCAGGCAGTTATCGCAAGCCGTCGGCGCCCTCCGGGACGCGGCCGTGCAGGCGCAGTCTCCCATGCAGATCGTCAATATTTCCGCTTACAAATTCGTCTCGCTGGACGACATCGAGACCCTGCGCCCGGCCATGCGCGAGCGCTGCGAAGCGGCCGGCCTGAAGGGCACGATCCTGCTCGCGCCCGAAGGCATCAATATGTTCCTGGCCGGGCCGCGCGCAGCCATCGACGGTTTCATGGCCTGGCTGCACGCCGATGCGCGCTTTGCCGATATCGCGCCCAAGGAAAGCCTGTCGGAAAACCAGCCCTTCAAGCGCATGCTGGTGCGCGCCAAGAAGGAAATCATCACCATGAAGATGCCGCTGATCCGCCCCGAGGAAGGCCGCGCGCCGTCAGTGCGTCCGGCCGACCTGAAGCGCTGGCTGGACCAGGGGCACGACGACGAAGGCCGCCCGGTGGTGATGCTGGACACGCGCAATGATTTCGAAGTCGCGGTTGGCACGTTCGAAGACGCCGTGGAATATGACATCGCCAAGTTCAGCGAATTTCCCGAGGCGGTGGCGGCCCACAAGGCGGAGCTGGAAGGCAAGACCGTGGTGTCGTTCTGCACCGGCGGCATCCGCTGCGAGAAGGCGGCGATCCATATGCAGGAAGTCGGCGTCGAGCGCGTGTACCAGCTCGAGGGCGGCATCCTGAAGTACTTCGAGGAAGTCGGTGGCAGCCATTATCGCGGCGACTGCTTCGTCTTTGACTACCGCACCGCGCTGAACCCCAGCCTGGAGCCGGCCGGCCCCAAGCAGTGCTTTGCCTGCCGCGCGGTGGTCACGCCGCAGGAGCAGCAAAGCCCGCACTACGTGGTCGGCAAGAGCTGCCCCCACTGCATCGGCAGCAAGGACCAGGCCGCAGCGTAAGAAGCCGGCGGCTCAGGCCGCCAGCAGGTGGTAAAGATTGCGCAGCATGCCCGCGGTGGCACCCCAGATAAAGCGGTGGCCGCCAGTCTCGCGCGGATAGGGCATGGCGTAGAACACCCGCTCGCCGTCGACCCAGCGGAACAGCCGCCGTTCATGGTGGGACGGGTCCATCAGGAACGCGAGCGGCACCTCGAAGACATCGGCAACCTCCGAGGCATCCGGGCGCAGCGTGAAACCGTCGCGCACCAGCCCTACCACGGGGCTCACGTGGAAACCGGTGCCGGTGATGTAGTCCGGCAGCGCACCCAGCACTTCGACATAGTCGCGCGCCAGCCCCACTTCTTCCTCCGTCTCGCGCAGCGCGGTGTCGATACGGTTGACATCCCATGACTCCTGCCGCCCGCCCGGGAAGCTGATCTGCCCGGCATGCGCGCTCAGGTTGGCATTGCGCTGCGTCAGCAGCACCGTCAGGCCGTCATGGCGCTCCACCAGCGGCACCAGCACGGCGGCGTCGCGCAGCCCGCGGCTGCGGTCATAGACGCGCGATTCATCGGTCAGCTCCGGCGCCCAGGCCGGCGGCACCCGGAAGCGGTGCCGGATAAAGTCCACCTCAAGCCGCGGCGCGCTCAGGGCGCCGTTGCGCAGGTCGGTGTCGATGACGGGGAGGGATTCGGGATCGAAAGCAGGACGCATAACATCGCAAGTATGACAGAAGCGCGCATTCTGGCGCTGCAGCAAAAACGCCTGCCGCTTCCATCGTTTGTGCCGCGCCAATGCAAAAAGGGCACCCCGGGGGTGCCCTTCCTGAGGAAACGCTGGCCGGGCTGCCCCGGCCGGCGTGCCCAGCTTACTGCGCAGCCTTGGCAGCGACAGCAGCCTTCGACACCAGCTTCTCCTTGATACGTGCGGACTTGCCCGAACGCTGGCGCAGGTAGTACAGCTTCGCACGACGCACGTCGCCGCGACGCTTCACTTCGATGGCAGCGATCAGCGGCGAGTACAGCTGGAACGTACGTTCCACGCCTTCACCCGACGAGATCTTGCGCACGATGAAGGACGAATTCAGGCCGCGGTTGCGCTTGGCAATCACGACGCCTTCGTAGGCCTGCACGCGCTTGCGGTTACCTTCCACCACGTTCACGCTGACGATCACGGTGTCGCCAGGTGCGAATGCGGGGATGGTCTTGTTCGCGGTCAGACGCGCGATCTCTTCCTTCTCGATCTGCTCGATGATGTTCATCGTTTTTTCTCCGTAGCCATCGTGCCGGCGTTGTATGCCCCAGGCGTTGCCCGGGCCCCGGCAGAGGATGGGGTTTTACCTGGCGGGGGTCTCCCCCCGCCCTTCCTTCGCCGCCCATTCCGACAAGAACTTCTCGTCAGCCCGGGTCAGCAAACCTTGTTTGCGAGCGGCCTCGATCAGATCGGGGCGCTTGCTCGCGGTATTGGCCAGCGCCTGCTGGCGCCGCCATTTCTCGATCTCGGCGTGATGGCCCCCGAGCAGGATCTCGGGCACCCGCACGCCTTCATATTCTTCCGGCCGCGTGTAGTGCGGACAATCCAGCAAGCCGTTGACGAAGCTGTCCTGCACGGCCGACTGCGCATCGCCCAGCACGCCGGGCAGATGCCGCACCACGGCGTCGATCAGCGCCATCGCCGGCAGTTCGCCGCCCGACAGCACAAAGTCGCCGAGGCTGATTTCCTCGTCCACGCGGCGGTCGATCAGCCGCTGGTCGATGGCCTCATACCGGCCGCACAGCAAGACCAGGCCCGGCCGTTCGGCCAGCTCCATCACCTTGACATGCGACAGCGTCTTGCCCTGCGGAGACATCAGCACCACATGCGGCTTTGGCACGCCGGCCTGCGCCTGCGCCGCCACCGCGGCATCGATCGCGTCATCCAGCGGCTTGGCCAGCATCACCATGCCGGGGCCGCCGCCGTAAGGACGATCATCGATGGTGCGATAGTTGTCGACCGTGAAATCACGCGGATTCCAGGTACGCAAGCCATAGCGCTGCTGCTTGGCTGCCCGGCTGGTGATACCCCAGTCGGTCAACGCGCGAAACATCTCGGGAAACAGCGTGATCACATCGAACTGCATCCGCTCTCTCCCTTCCGAACCCCGCACCGCGAAGGCACGGGCTCAGTAATCGAGCCCCCAGTCGACCACGATGCGCTTGCCCGCGGTATCGACCGAGCGCAGGAACGCATCGACAAACGGGATCAGCCGTTCACCGGCCTTGCCGTCAGGGAGCACGCAGGCCACCTGCAGGATCTGGTGGGCACCGTTGTCGATCAGCCCGGACACCTCGCCCAGCAACTCGCCTTGCTCGTTGCTGACGGTGCAGCCGATCAGGTCGACCCAGTAGAACTCATCTTCTTCCGGCGCGGGAAAATCCGCACGCCGGATCCACACGCGACGGCCCTTGAGCGCTTCCGCAAGATTGCGGTCGGCCACGCCGGACGCTTGCGCCACGACGGTGCCGCTGTGCTCGCGCGACTGCGCGATCTTCACGCAGACGGGCTGGGCACGCGACGCATCGGCCGCCACCAGCCCCGCCTGCGGCGGTGCCAGCAGCCACCAGCGGCGGGCATGCAGCAGGGCCGAAGCATCATCGGCATGCGGCAAGACCTTGATCCAGCCGCGGATGCCGTAGGCAGCGCCAATATAGCCGACCTCCACCAGGTCTTCCGGCAGGGGGTCGGCATACAGGAGCGCCGCGGGCAGTTTGCAAGCCTTTTGCGGCTCGCCCTGGGGCTGAACCAGCGGTCGGTTCAGCGGCCGGGCGGCGCCCTGCTTTCGTTCAGTCACGTGTGCAATAAGAACGCGCCCGGCCGGCCGTAAAAACGGCTCGACGGGGCGCGCTGCAGGCGACTATCAGGCAGCAGCCTTGGCGGCGCCTTGCTTGACCAGGCGGGCAACGGTCGGCGACAGCTGGGCGCCAACACCTTGCCAGTAGGCCAGGCGGTCTTGCGCCAGGCGCAGGCCTTCTTCACCTTCCGTAGCCAGCGGGTTGTAGAAACCAACGCGCTCAATGAAACGACCATCGCGACGGTTGCGCGAGTCGGTGGCGACGATGTTGAAGAACGGGCGCTTCTTGCTGCCGCCGCGAGCCAGACGGATAACGACCATGGAATGATTCCTCAGAAAACGGGGTGTTCGAGGACGTTCGAACACGAAACGCAAGAGTATAGCCCAATTACCGAGGCCAAACAAACACTTAGGTGATTGACGCGCGCCTGCCGTGCAGGCATCGTGGCAAAAACCGCGACAGGAGGCCCGACATGCGCCCCGTTCTGCACTTCATGGCCCGCACCTTACGGCCAGCTTCCCTGCTCGCCATTGTACTGCTGGCAGGCACCGGGTCCGCGCCGGCCGCCCTGCCGCTGGACCAGGTCCGGCTGCCGCCTGGTTTCCGCATCGAGGTGCTGACGCAGGACGTGCCGGGCGCACGCGCCATGGCGATGTCGCCGTCGGGCACGCTCTTCGTCGGCTCGCGCAGCGAAGGCAAGGTCTACGCGGTGACCGACGCGCTGGGGGCCCGGCCGCGCGTGCGCACGGTCGCCACCGGGCTGCGCATGCCGGTCGGCGTGGCGTTGCACGACGGCAGCCTGTATGCGTCCTCGGTGTCGAAGATCGTGCGGATCGACCATATCGAGGCCAGCCTCGACCAGCCGCCGGCACCAACGGTGGTGAGCGACCGCTTCCCGACAGACGGGCATCACGGCTGGAAATTCATCGCCTTCGGCCCCGACGGCTACCTCTACGTGCCGGTCGGCGCGCCATGCAATATCTGCGCGCCGGACGAGAACCGCTACGCCAACATCATGAAGATGAAGCCCGACGGCAGCGACCTGCAGGTAGTGGCACGCGGCGTGCGCAACACCGTCGGCTTCGACTGGCACCCGGCCACGCGCGAGCTGTGGTTCACCGACAACGGCCGCGACCGCATGGGCGACGACGTGCCCGACGACGAGCTCAACCGCGCCACCGCTGCCGGCCAGCATTTCGGCTACCCGTACTGCCATGCCGGCACGGTTGCCGATCCCGAATACGGCAGCCAGCGGCCCTGCGCCGAGTTCGTGCCGCCGGTGGCTCGCCTGGGCGCGCACGTCGCGGCCCTGGGCATGCGCTTCTACACCGGCACGCAATTCCCGGCGGCCTACCGCGACAACGTCTTCATTGCCGAGCACGGCAGCTGGGACCGCAGCGAGCCGTCCGGCTACCGCGTGGTCCGCGTGGCGCTGGACGATGCCGGCAAGGCGGTGCGCCAGGAGGTGTTCGCGCAGGGCTGGCTGCGCGGCGGCAGGCCGTGGGGCCGCCCGGTCGACGTCCTGGTTGCGCCGGACGGTTCGCTGCTGGTCAGCGACGACCTTGCCGGGGCCATTTACCGCATCCGCTACCGACCCTGAATCCCGCTGAAAACCCCACGGAACGGGGGTCTGGGTGGCCGAAACAATCCGTTACACCGGTAACGGGATTGGCATAGGCGCCCCGATGGCCCATGCGTACCATGAACCCATCTTCCAACAGCAACACAGCGCGTCAGGAACCTGGGAATCCGCATGCTCACCCGCTCTCTCCTGCGCGACCTGGTGGCTGGCATCCTGGTGGCCTCGGGCCTGGTCGGCGCGGTTGCCACCAGCCATGCCCAGGTCGCGTTCTGGCAACAAGTACGGCCCGATAGCCGGTCCGCACGGATGCAGCCGCAGCCCCGCGACGGCTGGCAGATGGCCAGCGTGCGCGCCGAGAGCCGCGAGCACGTGCAAGCCCAGATCGACCGCATGGAGGCACGTGCCCGTGCCGACGATCGCCTGAGCGGGCGCCGCGCCGCACTGGCTGGTGCCCGCGACGACAACCGCGGCCGGGGCCAGGAACGCGACAACCCCAATGAAGCCCGCAACGACTCCCGGCCAGGCAACGTCGGCCCCGGCTGGCAGGCACGTGGCCGCGACAATGGCCGATAAAGGTCACTGCTGACGGCTGTCGGCACACCCCCGCCCGTCGCCGCACTGCCCAACGGTCTTGCGGCGGTTCGCGGAACTCCGCCCCCGCTCCCCCGGTCTCTATTCAAGTGTGCGCCCCGCTTTGCGGGTGCCACGCACAGGCTGCCGCCCGGCGCTGCCCGGGGCTCACAGCGTGCCGTCCAGTGCAGACGGCAATCGAACTGACCTGCCTCTGCCCGACACCTCCTGCCGGACCCGATCAAGACGGCCCGGGCGCAGCCTCCAGAAAGACAATAATTCTGTGAGGTTTGTCATGTCACCCCTTCTTAGCGACCTGGCCGAACACGCGGGCCAGTTATCGCTGTCAATCCTGTTCATGGGCCTCCTGACCCTGGTCCTCTACGGCGAAACCCATATCAGCGAGCACGCGGTGGCCTTCCTGGACGGCCTGCAGTCCGGCTGGCATTAGCGCCGTCCTGCGCGTCTTCTGACGCACTTCCCTTTCTTGCGCTGACTGCCGGCGTACAATGTGGGCCGGCCGGTACCCGTGTGCCGCCGTTCCTGTGCCGGTGCATTGCCGGCCCGCAACCGCCGGAAATCCGACCATGCCTGCAGCCACGCCAGCCCGCCATGCCTCCACGCTCGCCTCGCCGCCCGCCCGCGGCAAATCGAAGCTGTTGACCGTGGCGCTGGCGTTCCTGTGCGGCAGCCTGGGCGCGCATCGCTTCTACCTGGGCGGCCTGCGCGATCCGTATGGCTGGGTGCACCTGCTGGCGCTGCTGGCAGGCGCGCTCGGCGTGGCCTCGATGGCGACCGGCGCGGGCAGCGCGGCGCTGAACTGGACCTTCGCCGTCGCCGGCGGAGCCTCCGTCATCAGCGCCTTCCTGGCGGCCATCGTCTACGGGCTGCGCCCGGACGACAAATGGGACGCACGCTTCAACCAACTCGGCAAACCTACACGCTCCGGCTGGCCGGTAGTGATCCTGGTGATCCTGTCGCTGCTGATCGGCACCGGCCTGCTGATGGCAGGGCTGGCGATCAGTTTCCAGACCTTCTTCGAATCGCAGGTCGAGGCCGCCCGCGCGTTGTCGCAATAGCGGCCGCGGCGGCATTGGCGCCGTGCATTTCGACCTGCTCGACATTGCCGTCTTCGTCCGCGCCGCGGCGCTGGGCAACCTGTCGGCCGCCGCACGCGACCTGGGCTTGTCCACCTCCAGCGCCAGCGCCCGCCTGGGCCGGCTGGAACAGTCGCTGGGCAGCCGCCTGCTGCATCGCACCACACGGCGGCTGGCACTCACCGCCGACGGCGAGCGCTTCCTGCCGCATGCGGAGCAGTTGCTTGCCACCGCGGATCTGGCCAGCGCATCGGTCGGCACCAGCGCCGAGCGCCCGCGCGGGCAGTTGCGCGTGACCGCGCCGGCGTCCTTCGGGCGCCAGCATGTCTCGCCAGCGCTGCCCGAATTCCTCGCCGCCTATCCCGATATCGCGCTTGACCTGCGCCTGACCGACCAGGTGATCGGACTGGTCGATGCCAGCATCGACGTGGCGCTGCGCATGGGCGTGCTGCCCGATTCCACGCTGGTGGCACGCGCGCTCGCACCCAGCCACCGCGTGATCTGCGCCTCACCCGCCTACCTGCAGCGCCACGGCGTGCCGCGCCACCCGGACGACCTGCGCCAGCACAACTGCCTGGTGCTGGCCGACCAGTCGGCGTGGCGCTTCAATACGCCACTGGGCGAGACCGTGGTGCACGTGCGCGGCAACCTGCGCGTGGATAACGGCGAAGTGCTGCGCGACGCGGTGGTGGCCGGCGTCGGCATCTCGCTCAAGTCGACCTGGGATGTGGGCCCGCTGTTGCGCAGCGGCGCGCTCGTGACAGTACTGGACGAATACCCGGTGGTGCCGGCAGTGTCGATCTGGGCAGTGTTTCCCAGCCGGCACCTGGTACCGCCCAAGACACGCGCCTTCGTGGATTTCTTCGCCGAGCGCTTCGGCAACCCGCCCTATTGGGACCGGCCCGATACCTAGAGCGCACTGCGCGCTTGCGCACGATCAAGGCCGGCGCAAACGGCGGTTCTCCTTTCCGCCAATTCGCCCATACTGGTAGAGCCGTCCGATTCCGGCGGCGTCACGCGCGGCGGGGCCACACCCTGGCGCAAAGGAGCAAGCATCGACATGCCAACCTATGAGGAAGGACGCCTGGCGGCGATCGCTGTCAGGCTGGCGCTGTCCTCGGGACTGCCGCCATCGAGCGCGAAGGCCGCGCTGGAACTCGCCAGCAGCATGATCGGCGACCAGCAGGCCACCGAACGCGCCCGGAAGACTCAGAACAGCGAACCCTGCGGATCGTCCTTGCCGCGGGGCCCCCTGACTGGCGGGCGGAAACGCGACGTATCCAGCTCGAACCGGTTGTAACGAAACCCTAGCCGTTCGGCGGCCTTGTAGAAACGCTGACGCAGCAAGTCCGCCCACACGCCCGTACCGCGCATGCGCGAGGCAAAGCTGGCATCGTAGGCTTTGCCCTCGCGCATGTCGCGCACGCGGTTCATCACCCGTTCCGCGCGCTCGGGAAAATGCGCCAGCAGCCATTCCTCGAACAGCGGCCGCACTTCCCAGGGCAGCCGCAGCACGATGTAGTTTGCATAGACGGCGCCCGCTTCGTGCGCCGCTTCCAATACACGCTCAAGGTCGGGTTCGGTGACGAACGGGATCACCGGGGCGATGCTCACACCCACCGGGATGCCGGCGTCGGTCAGCGTGCGGATGGTGCGCAGCCGGCGTGACGGCGTGGCCGCGCGCGGTTCCAGCGTGCGCGCGATGCCAGCGTCCAGCGTGGTGATGGTGACCGCCGCCACCGCCAGCCGCTTCGCCGCCATCGGCGCGAGCAGGTCGATATCGCGCTCGATCAGAGACGACTTGGTAATCAGCGCCACCGGGTGGTCGCACTCGTTCAGCACCTCCAGCACGCCGCGCGTGATGCGCTGTTCGCGCTCGATCGGCTGGTAGGCGTCGGTGTTGACGCCCAGCGCGATGGTCTCGCAGCGGTACGACGGCCGTGCCAGCGCCTCGCGCAGCCGCTCGGCGGCGTTGGTTTTGGCATAAAGCTGCGTTTCAAAGTCCAGCCCCGGCGACAGGTCCAGGTAGGCGTGCGTCGGCCGGGCGAAGCAGTAGATGCAGCCGTGCTCGCAACCGCGGTAGGGGTTGAGCGAGACATCGAACGGGATGTCGGGCGATGCATTGCGCGTCAGGACCGAACGGGCGCGCTCGATATGGACTTCCGTGCGCAGCGGCGGCAGCGGGGCTGCCTCCGGCGACGATGCGGCTTCGGTGGTACGCGGCGCCTCTTCCGGTGCACTGCCCCAGCCATCGTCGAACGCTTCACGCAGGTCGCGCTCGAAACGCCCCTGCAGGTTGCTCACGGCGCCCCGGCCCTTGCGCGCCACGGGCGGCCGCGGGCCTGCCTGCGGCGCGAGCGCGTCGGGGTCGGCGTCGGGCCGCGTCGGGCGGCTGCTGGCGGGCTTGGGTTTTGGCGGGGGGCGCTCCATGCTGGCCTTGGTCATACTGCCTGGCTCTTCTCCTCGACGGAAATCGCCAGCGTCTCCTTGATCTCTTCCATCACCACATAGCTTTTCGACTGCGCTGCGCCGGGCAGCTGCAGCAGGATGTCGCCCAGCAGCCGGCGGTATTCACCGATCTCGCGGATGCGCGCCTTGATCAGGTAGTCGAAATCGCCCGATACCAGGTGACATTCCAGCACTTCCGGGATACGCAGCACCTCGCGCCGGAACTGCTCGAACATATTGCCCGACTTGTTGCCCAGCGAGATCTCGACGAACACCAGCAGCGCGCTGCCCAGCAGCGCCGGGTTCAGCCGCGCGTAGTAGCCCATGATGACACCATCGCGCTCCAGGCGCTTGACGCGCTCGATGCAGGGCGTGATGGTCAGGCCGACCGCCTCGGCCAGGTCCTTCATCGACATCCGGCCGTCGCTCTGCAGCGCCGTCAGGATCTTGCGGTCGAGCCGGTCGAGGGTGCGCATGGGCTGGCGACTCGTTCTCATGAGTTTTTCCTGTTTTCCTGAGAAATTCGATAACAATGACTGGATTGGATTCAATAGTATAGAGATAAATCCTTTATCAACTTGTCACCGCAGTTGGAGCCCCCGGACATGCGCGTTCTCGTACTAGGCAGCGGCGTTATTGGCGTCACCAGTGCGTGGTATCTGGCCAAGGCCGGTCACGAAGTGACCGTCGTCGACCGCGAGGCCGGGCCCGCGCTCGGCACCAGCTTTGCCAACGCGGGGCAGATCTCGCCCGGCTATGCGTCGCCGTGGGCGGCGCCGGGCGTACCGCTGAAGGCGATCAAGTGGATGTTCCAGGAACACGCGCCGCTCAGCATCCGTCCGGACGGCACGCTGTTCCAGCTGCAATGGATGTGGCAGATGCTGCAGAACTGCAGCGCCGAACGCTACGCCGTCAACAAGGAGCGCATGGTGCGGCTGGCCGAATACAGCCGCGACTGCATCCGCGCGCTGCGCGCGGAGACGGGCATCGCTTATGAAGGCCGCCAGCAAGGCACGCTGCAGGTGTTCCGCACCGACGAGCAGCTGCAAGGCGCGGCCAAGGACATCGCCGTGCTGGAAGAAGCCGGCGTGCCTTACCAGTTGCTTTCGCGCGAGGAACTCGCCGCGAGCGAACCGGCGCTGGCCGCCGTCCGCCACAAGCTGGCCGGCGGCCTGCGCCTCCCCAACGATGAAACCGGCGACTGCGCGCTGTTTACGCAACGGCTCGCGGGCATGGCCGAGCTGCTGGGCGTGAAACTCCTGTACAACCGCTCGATCGACAGCCTGATGACCCAGGGCGATGCCGTCACCGGCGCCGTGGTCGACGGCCAGCCGATGGATGCCGACCTGGTGGTGGTGGCGCTGGGCAGCTGGTCGACGCAACTGGTCAAGCCGTTCCTGCATGGCATGTCCAACCTGCCGGTGTATCCGCTCAAGGGCTTCTCGATCACGGTGCCGCTGAGCGATCCGTCGCGCAGCCCGGTGTCCACCGTTCTGGACGAAACCTACAAGGTTGCCATCACCCGCTTCGACGACCGCATCCGGGTGGGCGGCATGGCGCAGATCGTCGGCTATGACCGCAGCCTGGATCCGGCCAAGCGCCGCACGCTCGAACACGTGGTCACCGACCTGTTCCCGGGCGCCGGCGATGTCAGCCAGGCCACCTTCTGGACCGGCCTGCGCCCGATGACGCCGGATGGCACGCCGATCGTGGGCCCGACCCAGGTGCGCGGCCTGTGGCTGAACACCGGCCACGGCACGCTCGGCTGGACCATGGCCTGCGGCTCGGGCAAGCTGCTCTCGGACCTGGTCTCGGGCACCTCGCCGGCGATCCGCGCCGACGACCTGTCGGTGGGCCGCTACCTGAAGCCGGCGCGCCATCGCCTGGCGCCCAGGCCGGCCACTGCCTGAAGCAGGCGCTGCCTCGATAAGCAAAAAGGGCGACCCCGCGGGGCCGCCCTTCTTCTTTCCGGCGACTGTCAGGCCGCTCAGAACTGCTCGGCCGTCATCGCATTCACCGGTGCCGCACCACTGACGATGGCATCGCGCAAAGCCGACGCCTGCGACAGGATGTGCTCCGCAAAGAAATGCGCGGTGGCGATCTTGGCGTCATAAAAGCCCGGATCCTCGGCCCGCTTCGCATCGGCGGCCAGCATCGCACGACCGAACTGCCAGCCAGAGAACACGATGCCGCACAGCTTCAGGTAAGGCACACTGCCGGCAAAGACGGCGTTCGGGTCGGACTTGGCATTGGCCACGACAAACGCCACCACGTCTTCCAGCGCCGCGCGGCCCTTGGCCAGTTGCGCCTGTACCGCGGTGAACCCGGCGCAGCTGTGCTTGCCCAGCGCAGCCTCGGTCTCGGCGATCTGCGCACAGATCGCACGCGCCACGGCGCCGCCGTCGCGTACGGTCTTGCGGCCGATCAGGTCGTTGGCCTGGATTGCCGTGGTGCCTTCGTAGATCGGCAGGATGCGCGCATCGCGGTAGTGCTGCGCCGCGCCGGTTTCCTCGATAAAGCCCATGCCGCCGTGCACCTGCACGCCCAGGCTGGTGACATCGATCGACAGCTCGGTGCTCCAGCCCTTCACCACCGGCACCAGGAACTCATAGAAGGCCTGGTTCTGCTGGCGCACCGCTTCGTCGGGATGCTGGTGCGCCGCGTCGCTGGCGGCCGCGGCCACGTAGGCCACGGCGCGCGCGCCTTCGGTCAGCGCGCGCATGGTCATCAGCATGCGCTTGACGTCCGGGTGGTGGATGATGGTCACCGCCTCGCGCGCCGAACCATCGACCGGGCGGCTCTGCACGCGCTCGCGCGCAAAGGCCACCGCCTGCTGGTAGGCGCGTTCGGACACGGCGATGCCCTGCATGCCGACCGAGAAGCGTGCCGAGTTCATCATGATGAACATGTACTCGAGGCCACGGTTCTCTTCGCCGACCAGCGTGCCGGTGGCGCCGCCATGGTCGCCGAACTGCAGCACTGCCGTGGGACTCGCCTTGATGCCCAGCTTGTGCTCGATCGAGACGCAATGCACGTCGTTGCGCTCACCGGTGCTGCCGTCGGCGTTGACCATGAACTTCGGCACGATGAACAGCGAGATGCCCTTGACGCCCTCGGGCGCGGTGGGCGTGCGCGCCAGCACGAGATGGACGATGTTCTTTGCCATGTCATGCTCGCCGTAGGTGATGAAGATCTTGGTGCCGAACACCTTGTAGGTGCCGTCGCCCTGCGGCTCGGCGCGGGTGCGCACCGCGGCCAGGTCCGAGCCGGCCTGCGGCTCGGTCAGGTTCATGGTGCCGGTCCACTCGCCCGAGATCAGCTTGGGCAGGAAGGTGGCCTTCTGCTCATCCGTGCCGGCCGTCAGCAGCGCTTCGATGGCACCATCGGTCAGCAGCGGGCACAGCGCGAACGACAGGTTCGCGGTGTTCAGCATCTCGTTGCAGGCGGTGGCGACCAGCTTGGGCAGGCCCTGGCCGCCAAACTCCTGCGGATGCAGCACGCCCTGCCAGCCGCCCTCGCCGAACTGGCGGAAGGCCTCCTTGAAGCCGGGCGTGGTGGTGACCACGCCGTCCTTCCAGCTGCTCGGGTCCAGGTCGCCGGCGCGGTTCAGCGGCGCGACGACCTGCTCGTTGAACTTGGCGGCCTCGTCCAGCACTGCCTCGGCCGTTTCCGGCGTGGCTTCCTCGAAGCCCGGCAGTTTGCTCACGGCCTCTAGCCCGGCCAGCTCGTTCATGACGAACAGCATGTCCTTGATCGGCGCACGGTAAGTCATCGATGTCTCCCAACATGTATGAAAAAGCCGTTCGCGGGTCACCCCCGGAACGGCTCGTACTTGCTACCCGTGCCGGCCGCCTGGCGGCCGGCAAGGCATCAGCCCAGTGCTGCCACCAGCTCCGGCACCACGGTGTTCAGGTCGCCCACCAGGCCGTAGTCGGCCACGGAGAAGATCGGGGCTTCGGCATCCTTGTTGATCGCGACGATCACCTTGGAGTCCTTCATGCCGGCCAGGTGCTGGATCGCGCCGGAGATGCCGACGGCGATGTACAGCTGCGGCGCGACGATCTTGCCGGTCTGGCCGACCTGGTAGTCGTTCGGCACGAAGCCGGCGTCCACGGCGGCGCGCGAGGCACCCAGCGCGGCGCCCAGCTTGTCGGCCAGCGGCGTCAGCACCTTGGTGTAGTTCTCGCCCGAACCCACGCCACGGCCACCCGAGACGATGATCTTGGCGGCGGTCAGTTCCGGACGGTCGCTCTTGGCCACTTCGCGCGAAACAAACTGCGAAACGCCTGCGTCGGCCACGGCCGGCAGGGTCTCGACGGCAGCCGAGCCACCTTCGGCTGCGGCGGCGTCAAAGGCGGTGCCGCGCACGGTGATGACCTTGATCTTGTCTTCCGACTTGACCGTGGCAATGGCGTTGCCGGCGTAGATCGGGCGCTCGAACGTGTCCGGGGCGTCGACCTTGGAGATTTCCGAGATCTGGGCCATGTCCAGCTTGGCAGCCACGCGCGGCAGGATGTTCTTGCCGTACGGGGTGGCCGGAGCCAGGATGTGCGAGTAGTCGTTGGCGATGGCCAGCGCCTGCTCGGCCACGTTCTCGGCCAGGCCGTCACCGAAGTACGGGGCGTCGGCCAGCAGGACCTTGGTCACGCCGGCGATCTTGGCGGCGGCATCGGCCGCGGCCTTGGCGTTGGCACCAGCCACCAGCACGTGCACGTCGCCGCCGCACTGGGCAGCGGCAGTCACGGTGTTCAGCGTGGCGGCCTTGATGGATTGATTGTCGTGTTCAGCAATGACGAGTGCAGTCATGTTATTTCTCCCCCGCGCTCAGATAACCTTGGCTTCGTTCTTCAGCTTCTGCACCAGCGTCGCGACGTCCGGCACCATCACACCCGCGCTGCGCTTGGCAGGCTCGACCACCTTCAGGGTCGACAGGCGCGGCTTGACGTCGACGCCGAGGTCTTCCGGCTTGACGGTATCGAGCTGCTTCTTCTTGGCCTTCATGATGTTCGGCAGCGTCACGTAGCGCGGCTCGTTCAGGCGCAGGTCGGTCGTGACCACGGCCGGCAGCTTGAGCGACAGCGTTTCCAGGCCGCCATCGACTTCACGCGTCACCGAGGCCTTGCCATCGGCAACCACCACCTTCGAGGCAAACGTGGCTTGCGGCAGGCCGGCGAGCGCGGCCACCATCTGGCCGGTCTGGTTGGAGTCGTCGTCGATGGCCTGCTTGCCCAGGATCACCAGTTGCGGCTGTTCCTTGTCGATCAGCGCCTTCAGCAGCTTGGCCACGGCCAGCGGTTGCAGGTCTTCGTTCGATTCCACCAGGATGCCGCGGTCGGCACCGATGGCCATCGCGGTGCGCAGGGTTTCCTGGCACTGCGTGACACCGCACGAGACGGCGATCACTTCGGTGGCAACGCCGGCTTCCTTCAGGCGCACGGCCTCTTCCACGGCGATTTCGTCGAAGGGGTTCATGCTCATCTTCACGTTGGCCAGATCGACGCCACTGCCGTCCGGCTTGACGCGGACCTTGACGTTGTAATCCACCACCCGCTTGACTGCGACGAGTACTTTCATGCGCTCACTCCACTGATAGCTGATAGTCAGAAATATTGTTCGCTCGTCATTATAACCACCGGGTTGGCGGCTCTCCTGTTTTTCGAACGATCGTACTATTTTATCGGCAAAATAATGCCGGGCATAGCCCGGCAGATCCCAGCCGTCCAGCGATTGTGCCGCAAACCGGGGCTTGCGGGCATCGTCTGATTGGATGAAAACCTCAAAGTGACGCCGGCTTACCAGGCGGTAATGACCGAGTCCTTGAAGGTCGATGTGACGTATTGCTTGATTTCCGGCGAATGGTAGGCCTTCACCAGCTTGGCCACCCAGGGCTTGCTCTTGTCGGCCTCGCGGATCGCGATCAGGTTGGCATAAGGACCCTTCGGGCCTTCGATGGCGATGGCGTCCTTGACGGGCGACAGGCCGGCCGATTCCGCGTAGTTGCCGTTGATGGCGGCGGCATCCAGGTCATCCAGCGAGCGCGGCAGCTGCGCGGCGTCCAGCTCGACGATGCGGATCTTCTTCGGGTTCTCGACGATGTCCAGCGGCGTGGCCTTCAGGCCGGCGTTGGGCTTGAGCTTGATCACGCCCTTGCTCTGCAGCAGCAACAGGCCACGCCCGCCGTTGGTGGGATCGTTGGGCACGCCCACGCGCGCGCCCTGCTTGAGCTGGTCGAGCGACTTGATCTTCTTGGAGTACACGCCCATCGGGAAGGTCACGGTATAGGCGATATGCGCGAACTTGTAGCCGCGGTCCTTGATCTGGGCTTCCAGGTACGGCAGGTGCTGGTAGCTGTTGGCGTCCAGGTCGCCGGCAGCCAGCGCGGCGTTGGGCTGGATGTAGTCGCTGAACTCGACCACCTGGATGTTCAGGCCGTCCTTGGCGGCGACCTTCTTCACCTGTTCCATGATCTGGGCGTGCGGGCCGCCGGTCACGCCGATCTTGATCGGCTTTTCCTGGGCGACGGCGCCAGTGGCCAGCGTTGCGCCGATCGCGGCGCCGAGAATCCATTGCAGCAGGTTGCGACGTTGCATGATATGCGTTCCTGTTTCAGAAAATAATTGGCTTGGGCAGTGGCTGACTAGCGGTGGCTGATACGGCGGACAAGCCAGTCGCCGAAACTCTGCACGGCCTGCACGAACACGATCAGGATCACCACCACCGCCACCATGACCTCGGTGATATAGCGCTGGTAGCCGTAGCGGATGCCCAGGTCGCCCAGGCCGCCGCCGCCGATCGCGCCGGCCATGGCCGAATAGCCGACCAGGCTGACAAAGGTGATGGTCAGGCCGGCGACGATGCCGGGCATGGCCTCGGGCAGCAGCACCTTCCACACGATCTGGCGGGTGGTGGCGCCCATCGACTGGGCGGCCTCGACCAGGCCCTTGTCGACCTCGCGCAGCGCGCTTTCCACCAGGCGCGCGATAAACGGGATCGCCGCGATGGTCAGCGGCACGATCGCCGCGGTGGTGCCGATCGACGACCCGACGATAAAGCGCGTGAACGGGATCACCACCACCAGCAGGATGATGAACGGGATCGAGCGCACCGCATTGACCACCACGCCGACGCTGCGGTTGAACAGCGGATGCGACAACACGCCGCCGCGGTTGGTCAGGTGCAGCAGCACGCCCAGCGGCACGCCCAGCAACGAGCCGACCACGCCCGAGATCGCCACCATCAGCAGGGTCTCGTTGAACGAGGTCAGGAACAGGTCAAACATTTCAGACCACATGCTCGAACTCCTCCACCACGACGCCTTGCGCCTGCAGGTATTCCATCGCCGCCTTCACGTCGGCCAGTTCGCCCGTGGCCATGATCGCCAGCGAGCCGAAGGCCTGGCCCTGGATCTCGTCGATATGGCCATGCAGGATATTGAAGTCCAGCCCGTAGCGGCGGATCGCCTGGGCCAGCACCGGCTGGTCCACGCCCTCGCCGGTGAAGGCAAGGCGGTAGACGTGGTCGCGCCCGTTGCCCAGCCGGCTTTCCACGCGCTTGAGCACGCTGGCCGGCAGTTCCTGCGAGATGACGTCGCCGATCATGGCGCGGGTGACGTCGTGCTGCGGGCGCAGGAATACGTCGATCACGCGCCCGGTCTCCACCACCTGGCCGGCTTCAAGCACGGCCACGCGGTCGCAGACCTGCTTGATGACTTCCATCTGGTGCGTGATCATCACGATGGTCAGGCCCAGGTCGCGGTTAATTTGCTTGAGCAGATCCAGGATGGAGCGGGTGGTTTCGGGGTCCAGCGCGGAAGTGGCCTCGTCCGACAGCAGCACCTTGGGCTTGCTGGCCAGCGCACGCGCAATGCCCACGCGCTGCTTCTGCCCGCCGCTGATCTGCGCCGGATAGCGGTCCTTCAACGCCGACAGGCCCACCAGGTCCAGCAGCGGCAGCACCGTCGCGGCGATCTCGGCCTTGGGCTTGCCGGCCAGTTCCAGCGGCAGCGCCACGTTCTCATACACCGTGCGCGAAGACAGCAGGTTGAAGTGCTGGAAGATCATGCCGATCTCGCGGCGTGCCAGGCGCAGCGCGCCCGTGTCCAGCGCGGTCAGTTCCTGGCCCGCGACGATCACGCGGCCGCTCGAGGGCCGGTTCAACAGGTTGATGGCGCGTACCAGCGTGCTCTTGCCGGCGCCGCTGCGGCCGATAATGCCGAAGACCTCGCCCGCCGCTATCGACAGGCTGACGTCCCGCAATGCATGCACGTCGCCAGACGCGCCCGGGAAGCGCTGCGACAGTCCTTGCAGTTCGATCATGGAAAGGTGACCAAAAGAAAACGGCAACAGGCGAGGGATCTCCAGCGCTGTTGCCGCTCGTTATTTTTCTGAAGCGCGTATTTTATGCGATTCGCTTCATACCATAAACGACTTTTTACCGATGTCTTTATACGCTCCCGGCATATAAACGCCGAAAAAGTCGCCTATGAGCCACGCCAGGACGGCGAGCGCTTGTCAATGAAGGCCTGCACCCCCTCCAGCGCCGACTCGTCCATCATGTTGCAGGCCATGGTCTGGCCGGCGAGCTGGTAGGCGGCCTCGATGCCCATTTCCAGCTGGCGGTAGAACAGGCCCTTGCCGGCGGCCACCGCGGCGGCCGGCTTGGCGCAGATGCTGGCGGCCAGGCGCGCCACCTCTTCGTCGAGCTGGCCAGCGGGCACCACCCGGTTCACCAGCCCGCGCTCGCGGGCGGTTTCGGCGTCGATCATGTCGCCGGTCAGCAGCATCTCCATCGCCTGCTTGCGATGCAGGTTGCGCGACAACGCCACCCCGGGCGTCGAGCAGAACAGGCCCAGGTTGACGCCGGACACCGCAAAGCGCGCATCGTCGGCGGCCACCGCAAGGTCGCACATGGCCACCAGCTGGCAGCCCGCCGCCGTGGCGATGCCCTGCACGCGCGCAAGCACCGGCTGCGGCATCTTCTGGATCGCCATCATCATGCGCGTGCAGCGGTCGAACAGGCGCCGGTAGTAGTCGTGCGACGGCGAGGCCCGCATCTCGCGCAGGTCGTGCCCGGCGCAGAAGGCCTTGCCGGCGCCAGCCAGCACCACCACGCGCACGGTGTGGTCCGACGCCAGCCGGCCGAGAGCGTCGGTCAGCGCGTCGAGCAGCGTTTCTGACAGCGCATTGAACGCCTGCGGCCGATTCATGGTCAGTCGCACCACGCCCGCGGCATCGCGCGTTTCGGTCAGCAGCGGCGCGTCCACGCGCGCATCGTTCTCGGCCATGGCCATGCTCTCCTATCGTTCCAGCAGCACCTTCAGGTGCGCCAGCACGCTGCGGCCCAGCGCGCTCAGGTTGTAGCCCCCCTCCAGGCAGCTGACGATGCGGCCCTGTGCATGGGCGCGCGCAACGTCCACCAGCTGGCCGGTGATCCAGGCGTAGTCCTGCTCCACCAGGCCCATCTGGCCCAGGTCGTCCTCGCGGTGCGCGTCAAAGCCGGCGGAGATAAACAACATCTGCGGGCGGAACTCATTGAGCCGCGGCAGCCAGATGGTCTCGACCACTTCGCGCACGGCCATGCCGTTGGTATAGGCCGGCAGCGGGATGTTGACCATATTGGGAGCAAGATGCTCGGTGCCGCTGTACGGATAGAACGGGTGCTGGAAGATGCTGCACATCATCACCTGCTCGTCGCCACGGAATGCCGCTTCGGTGCCGTTGCCGTGGTGCACGTCGAAATCGATGATGGCCACGCGCTCCAGCCCGTGCGCCCGCAGCGCGTGGCGCGCGGCGATGGCGACGTTGTTGTAGAAGCAGAAGCCCATCGCGCGGTCAGGCTCGGCGTGGTGGCCGGGCGGGCGCACGCAGCAGAACGCGTTCTCGAACTCGCCCGCGATCACCGCATCGGTGGCCGCTACCGCCGCGCCCGCGGCCAGCGTGGCGGCGGCGAGCGTGTGCGAGTTCATCGAGGTATCCGGATCGATCGCGTGATAGCCGCTGGCCGGGCTGGCGCGTTCGAGCGAATCGACATAGTCGGGCCGGTGCACGCGCTCAAGCTGCTCGCGCGTGGCGGGCGGGGCTTCGCGGCGCTCCAGCAGCCCGTCCAGGCCGTGCGAAATCAGGTGATCCTCGATCGCCTGAAGGCGTTCCGGGCACTCCGGATGGAAATGCCCCATCTCGTGCCGCTGGAACTCGGGGTGCGTGTAATAGCCTGTCGGCATCTCTTATCGTCGCGATGTTGTCTCCAATCGCTACGTTAGCACACGCCAGCCCAAGCCACCCAGCGGCGCCGGCGCGCGATGTCGTGACGGCTTGCCCATAGTTGCCGCAGTGGCATCCGCTATACTCGGTGCGACTTGCAAAGGACATCATGACCGACACCCAGCGCTCACTGCGACGCCCCCTGCTGGGCGCCGCGCTTTCCGCTGCCGCACTCGGACTCTGCGGCCTCTCCCCCAGCCTGCTCGCCGCGGGCAAGCGCCGCGTCAGCATGCGCGAGGAAGAGATCGAACCCGGCCGCTACCGCGACAATCCGCAGACCCGCGCATTTATCGACGAGATGGTGGCCCGCCACCGCCTTGACCGTGGCATGCTGCAGGAGTGGTTTGGCCAAGCGGTCTATTCCGCCACCGTGGTGCGCCTGATCATGCCGCCCGCCACCACCGGCCGCAAAAGCTGGCGCACCTACCGCTCGCGCTTTATCGAGCCGATCCGCATCAACGCGGGCGTGCGCTTCTGGCAGGACAACCGCGACACGCTGCGCCGCGCCGAAGCCGAGTTCGGCGTGCCGGCATCGGTCATCGTCGGCATCATCGGCGTGGAAACCATCTATGGCCGCGACATGGGCACCTTCCGCGTGCTCGATTCGCTGTCCACGCTCGCCTTCGACTACCCGGACACGCCCAACCGCGAAGCCCGCACCACGCTGTTCCGCAACCAGCTGGCCGACTACCTGCTGTGGTGCCGCGACACCCGCACCGACGTGTACTCGGTGCTGGGCTCCTTCGCGGGCGCGATCGGCATCCCGCAGTTCATGCCGACCAGCCTGCGCGAATACGCCATCGACTACGACAACAACGGCCGCATCGACCTGCGCAACAGCCCTACCGATGCCATCGGCAGTGTCGCGCGCTTCCTCCAGCTGCACGGCTGGGAGCCGGGCCGCCCGGTGGTGTGGCGCATTGCCGGCGACGCCGGCAGCCTGGGTGTCGCCACCGCGGCGGCCGACGGCGAGCCGTGGCCAACGCGCACGCTCAACCAGCTGACCCGCGCCGGCCTGCGCGTGGACGAGCCGATCGACCCCGCGCGCGAAGGCGAGACCGGCGTGCTGGTGGTGGACTTGCCCACCCCCGACCAGCCCACGGAGTACCTGCTCGGCCTGCGCAACTTCTACGTGCTGACACGCTACAACCGCAGCTTCTTCTATGCGCTGGCGGTGTACCAGCTGGGCGAGGCGGTCAAGGCGGCGATGGGCTGATGCCAGCTGCCCGCCAAAGCAAGAAAGGCCTCGCATTTGCGAGGCCTTTCTTGCTTTGGCACCGGTTCAGGTCACGCCGGGAACACGCCGGTCGACAGGTAGCGGTCGCCGCGGTCGCACACCACGAAGACGATAGTGGCGTTCTCCACTTCCTCGGCAATGCGCAGCGCCACGCAGAGCGCGCCCGCGGCCGAAATGCCGCAGAAGATGCCCTCTTCGGACGCCATGCGCCGCGCCATGTGCTCGGCATCGCCCTGGCTCACCGGCTCGGTGCGGTCGATGTAGCTGGCATCGTAGATCTTGGGCAGATACGCCTCGGGCCACTTGCGGATGCCCGGGATGCGCGAGCCTTCGGCCGGCTGCGCGCCGATGACCTGGATCTCCGGGTTCTGTTCCTTCAGGTAGCGCGACACGCCGGTAATGGTGCCGGTGGTGCCCATCGCCGAAACGAAGTGGGTGATGCGGCCGTCGGTATCGCGCCAGATCTCCGGCCCGGTGCCCTCGTAGTGCGCCTGCGGGTTGTCCGGGTTGGCGAACTGGTCGAGGATCACGCCCTTGCCGTCGCGCTCCATCGAATCCGCCAGGTCGCGCGCGTACTCCATGCCGCCCTTGACCGGGGTCAGGATGATCTCGGCACCGTAGGCCGCCATGCTCTGGCGGCGTTCGAGGCTCAGGTCCTCGGGCATGATCAGCACCATCTTGTAGCCGCGGATGGCGGCCGCCATGGCCAGCGCGATGCCGGTATTGCCGGAAGTCGCCTCGATCAGGGTGTCGCCCGGCTTGATGCGCCCGCGCGCCTCGGCCCGGGCGATCATCGACACCGCGGGGCGGTCCTTGACCGAACCGGCCGGGTTGTTGCCTTCGAGCTTGCCGAGGATCACATTGCCGCGCGCGTCGTTGGCGGCACCGGGGATGCGCTGCAGTCTGACCAGCGGCGTATTGCCGATGGTGTCTTCAATTGTCTTGTAGGCCATGGAGCGAGGGGTCGCGAAAGGGGGTCGCAAACGGGGGATTCCAATTCGCCGGCCATTGTAATCCAGACACCTATCCCTCGCCGGCAGGCGGGATTTACGCTGCCACCCACCCGCCTGCGCCCATCCTGCCCTGGCTCAGCCCTCTTCGTGGTTGCCTTCGCCCAGCAGGTGGTACAGCAGGATGCAGCCGAAGGTGGCGGTGCCGATGCCGCCCAGCGTCATGCCGCCCAGTTTCAGCGTCAGGTCGCCGGCGGCCACGGTCAGCGTGGCGCCGACCGTGATCAGGTTGCGCGAGCTGGAGAAGTCCACCTTGTTCTGCACCCAGATCCGGCCCGCCGTCGCCGCGATCAGGCCGAACACGACGATGGTCAGCCCGCCGATCACCGGACCCGGGATGGTCAGGATCAGTGCACCGAACTTGGGCGAGAAGCCCAGCAGGATGGCCACCGCGGCCGCGACCACGAAGATCAGCGTCGAGTAGATCTTGGTGACCGCCATCACGCCCATGTTCTCGGCATAAGTGGTCACGCCGGTGCCGCCGCCGCTGGCCGACAGCATGGTCGCGATGCCGTCGCCGATAAAGGCACGGCCGATATACGGGTCCAGGTTGCGCCCGGTCATCACGCCGATGGCCTTGATATGGCCCAGGTTCTCCGCCACCAGCACAATCGCCACCGGGGCGATCAGCAGCATGGCGCTTAACTCGAAGGTCGGTGCGGTGAACGCCGGCAACCCGAACCAGCTGGCCGCAGCCACGCTGGAGAAGTCGATCGGCTTGCCCAGCCCCATCACGTTGGTGCCCAGGTAGTAGGCGAGGTAGCCGGCCAGGCCGCCGATCAGCACCGGCAGGCGCCCGATCATGCCGGGCGCACGCACCGCCACCAGCCCCACGGCCACCACCGTCAGCAGGCCCACCCAGGTATCGAGGGCCGCGCCGCTGACTGCCTTGACCGCCACCGGGGCCAGGTTCAGCCCGATCGCCGCGACGATGGCCCCGGTCACCACCGGTGGCATCAGCTTTTCGACCCAGGCGTAGCCCACCGCCTGCACGATCAGGCCGATCACCGTGTACAGCGCACCGGCGGCGATGATGCCGCCCAGCGCCACCGGGATATTGAGGTTGGGGCCGCTGCCCGCGTAGCCAGTGGCGGCGATCACCACGGCGATGAAGGCGAAGCTGGAGCCAAGATAGCTCGGCACCCGCCCGCGCACGCACAGGAAGAAGATCAGCGTGCCGATGCCGGAAAACAGGATGGCGATATTCGGGTTGAAACCCATCAGGATCGGTGCAATGGCGGTCGAGCCGAACATCGCCACCACGTGCTGGATGCCGGCCAGCAGCGTCTGCCCGGCGGGCAGCCGCTCATCCGGCCCGATCACGCCTTCGGTCTTGAGCCGCCATTGCGGCAGGAATCCCGCGTCCTCGCCATTCGCCATACTGTTCTGCTCCCTGTGGTCCGGGCTGGCCGCCTGGTCGGCGGCCGCCGCGTTTGTGCCTGGTTGTTTGGTAGATGCGTGCCTGTCGGCAGCCGCGCGCGGCAGATCCTGCCGGCGCGGCGTCCGCATGATACTCCGCCGCCACGGGGCGTGCGAAGCGGCAAGGGTCTAGCACAACCCATACCAGCAAGGAGAGCGCCCGGCCACGCGGCAGCCGGGCGCCAGCCCATGCGCCTGCTAGCGCGCCGGCTTCGCGGCCGCCGTGGGCGCTGCCTTACCGGCTTTGGCTGGGGCCGGGACCGCCGCCGCTGCCGGCGCCGCTGCTGCGGCTCCCTTCGGGCCAATGGCGAGGCCAGCGTCCTGCAGCTTCGCCACGGACTTTGGCCCGATGCCGCTGACGCGCTCGGCCAGGTCCGCGGCGTCCTTGTAGGGCCCACGCTTGTTGCGTTCGTCGATGATGTTGCGGGCGGTGGCGGCTCCCACGCCCTTGACCGAGGTCAGCGCCGCCTCGTCCGCCGTGTTGACATCGATGGCGGCATGCGCGGCACCGCCAGCGAACAGGCAGATGGTTGCAGCGAAGGAAACCAGGGAAAAACGCCGGGCAAGTTGCCGGACCCAATGCTTGAACATGAAGGCTCTCCTTTCCTGTGGATGGTCTGAGGTACCACCCCCGCCGGGGCGGCGAGGTCAGGTCAGGATAGGGGCGGGCCGCAGCGGCGGCCCATGCGGCAACAAAAGTTGACACCGGCCGCACGAAAGCGTGTCGGCCGGCTGCGCGCCGATTGTCAGCCGGCGCGTTCGATCAGCCAGCGGCAGTAGCGCGCCACGCCTTCCTCGACGGACAGGAACGGCTCGCTGTAGCCGGCGCTGCGCAGCTTCGACACATCCGACTGCGTAAAGCACTGGTACTTGCCGCGCAGCGCATCGGGGAACTTGACGTACTCGAGCAGGCCTTCCTGCACCAGTTCATCGAGCGACAGGCGCGGTTTGCCTTCGGCCTCGCGCAGGGTGTTGACCACGGTGGCGGCGATGTCGTTGAACGGCTGCGCGCGGCCGGTGCCGAGGTTGAAGATGCCGGACTTGTCCGGATGGTCGAAGAAGTGCAGGTTGACCTTGACCACGTCCTCGACCGAGATGAAGTCGCGGCTCTGCATGCCGGGGGCATAGCCACCGTACTCGCCGAACAGCTTCACCGTGCCGTCGGCGCGGAACTGGTTGAAGTTGTGGAAGGCGACCGAGGCCATGCGGCCCTTGTGCGTTTCACGCGGGCCGTACACGTTGAAGTAGCGGAAGCCCACGATCTGCGACAGCGCCGACGGCAGCCGGCGCCGCACGATCTGGTCGAACAGGAACTTGGAGTAGCCGTACACGTTCAGCGGGCGCTCGAACTCGCGGTCTTCGCGGAACACCTGCGAAGCACCGTAGGTAGCCGCCGACGACGCATACAGGAACTGCGTGCCCTGTTCCAGGCAGCTCTCCATCAGAGACAGCGTGTAACGGTAGTTGTTCTCCATCATGTAGCGGCCGTCGGTCTCCATGGTGTCGGAGCACGCGCCTTCATGGAATACCGCCCGCACCTTGCCGAACTCGCCGCGGGCAAAGCGCGCGAGGAAGTCCTGCTTGTCCAGGTAGTCGGAGATCTCGCAGTCGACCAGGTTGTGGAACTTGTCGGCACGGGTCAGGTTGTCGACAGCGATGACGTTGGTCTCGCCGCGGTCGTTCAGGCCTTTGACGAGGTTGCTGCCGATAAAGCCAGCGGCGCCGGTGACGATGATGGTCATGGTCGGATCAGGATGGGGGCGCCACGCCTCACGGGGCGGCGCCGAACAATTCAGAATAAGAGACGACGGCGGTACCAAGCTTGCCCACCACGATGGCGCCGGCACGATTGGCATGCTGCACGGCTTCCTTGAGCGGCACGCCGGCACCCAGCATGGTGGCGAGCGTGGCGATCACGGTATCGCCCGCACCCGATACATCATAGACCTCGCGCGCCTGGGCGGAGACGTGCAGCACCTCGGCCTCGGTGTAGAGCGTCATGCCCTCTTCCGAGCGCGTCAGCAACAGCGCCTCAAGCTGCAGCCCGCGGCGCAGGTTCTGCGCGCGGATGGTCAGGTCGGCCTCGGTCTTCCAGGCGCCGACCACGGCACGCATCTCGGCCCGGTTGGGGGTGATCAGGGTGGCGCCGCGGTAGCGCGAGTAGTCGTCGCCCTTGGGGTCGATCAGCACCTTGCGCCCGGCCGCGCGGCTGGCGTCGATCATGCGCGTGACGTGGGTCAGGCCGCCTTTGCCGTAATCGGACAGCACCAGCACCTGGTAGTCGTTGATCAGGGCCAGGAAACGGTCCTGTACCGCGGCCAGCACTTCATGCGCCGGCGCGCTCTCGAAATCCACGCGCAGCAACTGCTGCTGGTGCGCCACCACGCGCAGCTTGATGGTGGTGTTGAGCTTGGGATCGCGGTGCAGGTAGGGCTGCACATGGCTCTCGCCCAGCAGCGCTTCAAGCGTGCGGGCCGGCTCGTCGTCGCCGACCACGCCCAGCATGCCCACGCGTGCGCCCAGCGCCGCGGCGTTGCGGGCCACGTTGGCGGCGCCGCCCAGGCGCTCGTCGCTGCGCTTGACCTGCACCACCGGCACCGGTGCTTCCGGCGAGATGCGCTCCACATCGCCGAACCAGTAGCGGTCCAGCATCATGTCGCCGACCACCAGGATATGGGACTGCCGGATCTGCTCCTGCGGAATGACGGTCTTGTTCATGAAGATCCTTGGCAATATCGCGACGGCCGCGGCCGCCGCGTTAGCTTATCGGTTGATGAGTCCGTTGACCCGCCGGCGCCTCATTCGTTCACGGCCTGCCGGGTCGGGCGGCCGATGGCGTGGTACTCCACGCCGGTCTCGACCATGGCCTCGGGCTCATACAGGTTGCGCCCGTCGAAGATCACGGGGGCCTTCAGGCGCCGCTTGATCTGGCCGAAGTCGGGGCTGCGGAACACCTTCCATTCAGTCACGATCACCAGCGCGTCGGCGCCGTCCAGCGCATCCATCTGGTTCTCGTGGAAACTCACGCGCGCGGCGCCGCCCGGCAGGTCGGCCAGGTCGGCATCCAGCACGCGCCGGGCTTCGGCCATCGACACTGGGTCGTGCATGCGCAGCGACGCGCCGCGCGACACCAGTTCGCGCGCCAGCACGCGCGACGGCGCTTCGCGCATGTCGTCGGTATTGGGCTTGAAGGCCAGGCCCCACACGGCAAAGGTGCGCCCGCTCAGGTCATCGCCGAAGCGGCGCACGACCTTGTCGCCCAATACGCGTTTCTGCGCGCCGTTGACCGATTCCACCGCCTCCAGCACGCGCATCGGCTTGCCATGGTCGGCGGCAGTGCGCATCAGCGCCTGCACGTCCTTGGGAAAGCATGAACCGCCATAGCCGGCGCCGGCATACAGGAAGCTGTAGCCGATGCGCGGGTCCGATCCGATGCCCATGCGCACCAGTTCGATATCGGCGCCGACCTCGTCGGCCAGGTTGGCCAGCTCGTTCATGAACGAGATGCGCGTGGCCAGCATCGAATTGGCGGCGTACTTGGTGAACTCGGCCGAGCGCACGTCCATGTAGAAGGTGCGCTCGTGGTGCCGGTTGAACGGCGCGTAAAGCTGGCGCATGGTGGCCTGCGCGTGGCGGCCGGCGACGTCGGCGCTGCAGCCCAGCACGATGCGGTCCGGGCGCATGAAGTCCTCGACCGCGGCGCCCTCCTTCAGGAACTCGGGGTTCGACACCACCGAGAACTGCAGGTCCTCCAGGCTGCGCGCGGCCAGCTCCGCGCGGATCGTGGCGGCCACGCGGTCGCCGGTACCCACCGGCACGGTGGACTTGTCGACCACGACCTTGAAGCCGGTCATATGGCGGCCGATATTGCGCGCCGCCGCCAACACGTACTTCAGGTCGGCAGAGCCGTCTTCGTCCGGGGGCGTGCCCACGGCGATGAACTGCACATCGGCGTGCTCGACGCTGGCCGCCACGTCGGTGGAAAAGGTCAGCCGCCCGGCGGCACGGTTGCGCTGGATCAGCTCCTGCAGGCCCGGCTCGTAGATCGGCACGCCGCCTGTGTTAAGCAGCGCGATCTTCTGCTCGTCCAGGTCCAGGCAGAACACGTCGTTGCCAAGTTCCGCCAGGCAGGCGCCGGTGACAAGGCCGACATAGCCGCTGCCGATGATGGTGACTTTCATAGCGTCAATTCAATTCTGTTGCACAGGCCGCCCGGGCTCAGCCGAGCGTCTCGGAGCGCCGCGGGGCATAGGTTTCCCAGCGGTTGCAACCCGGGCATTGCCAATAGAAAAGCCGGGCGCGGAAGCCGCACTCGCGGCAGGTGTAGCGCGCGAGGTTGCGCGTGCGCAGCTGCAGCAGGTCACGGATGGCCGTGGTTTCCTGCGCTTGCTCGCCATTGCCGTCGTTGCCGTCGGCACCCTCTGCCGGGGCATCGGCACCCGCCGGCTGCGCGGACGGGGCGCCGGCCGTGACCACCGCCGCCTGCGCCTCGAAATACTTGGTCAGCGCCAGCAGCGTGGGCTGGCGGCGCAGCTGTTCGCGCATCAGGCGCGCGGCGGCTTCCGGGCCGTTCACGTCCAGTTCCGCCTTGTAGGCGGTATCGAGCACCTCCGGCGCCAGCTTGCCCTTGAGCAGGCCGCGCAGCCATTCCAGCGCGGCGCCCTCCTCCTGCAGGCTGGCGTAGGCCTTGACCACGCGGTCCGCCACCAGCGGCAGGAAGGATGCATCCTGCCGCTCGATGCCAAGCCAGTGGCCAAGCGCCGCGCGGGCGTCGCCCGCGGCCGCGGCCACGTCGCCCAGCAGGATCGGGGCGCGCACGTTGGCAGGATTCTCGGCAACGGCCTGGTTGAGCCACTTCACCGCATCTTCGGGGCGCTTGCGCTGCAGCGCGTCCTGCGCCAGCTCGCAGCAGAACTGGGCAATCTGCAGGCTGTAGCTGGTCTGCTCCAGCGTCTGCAGCTCGCGCGCGGCCTCGATCGCCTTCTGCCACTCCTTCTCCACTTCGTAGAGCTCAAGCAGCACGCGCTTGGCCGACGCCGCGTACGGGCCCGACATCAGCCGGCGCAGCGATTCCTCGGCACGGTCCAGCAGGCCGGCGCGCAGGAAGTCCTCGCCCAGTTCAAACAAGGCATGCTCGCGCTCAGGCTCGGGCAGGTCGGGGCGGGTCGCCAGGTTCTGGTGCACGCGGATGGCACGCTCGGTTTCGCCGCGGCGGCGGAACAGCGCGCCCAGCGCGAAGTGCAGCTCGGTGGTTTCCGGGTCCAGCCGCGCGACCTCGATAAAGGCGTCGATGGCCTTGTCGGGTTGCTCGTTGAGCAGGAAGTTGAGGCCCTTGAAATACGAGCGCGGCAAGGCGCCCTGCTCGCTGATCAGCTGGCGCACATCGAAGCGCGCCGCCATCCAGCCAAGGCCAAAGACAAGTGGCAGCGCCAGCAGCCACCAGGTTTCAAACATCATGGATCAGACCTTCGGGCCGACTACGTTATAGGGAACAGGCTTGCCGTCGCGCGGCGCGGCGGCTGCTGCCGAGGTTGGCGACGGCGGCGATGCCGCTGACGCGCTCGCCTGCGCGCCGGCATCGGCCAGGGCGCGGCGCAGCCGGGCAAGCTCCATGCGCTGGCGCATCAGGTTGGGCGCGATCGATGCCAGTGCCGCGACCGCGCCGAGCACGAAGGCCGCGAACAGGATCAGGATCAGCGGGGCATGCCAGACGGCGTTGAAGAACAGCTGCAGCGAGGCTTCGGCGGTATTGCGCAGCGCCAGCACGAACAGCAGCACGAATACGACGATGCGGACGATCCAGGCGAACAGTTTCATGCGGTTGGCAGCGTTTCAGCGTGACGTGGAAGCGGCACCGGCGCACTCGCGCGAGGTCCGGCAAAGACCCCGGCATTGTAACGGATACGCTTCACCTATTCGGTAACCGGGCCGTAATGCGGCCCGGGCTGCGGCCCGGCGCCAGACGCCGGCAAGCCGCTTGCGCACGATGCGCCACCCGTCTCGGTGCGCGCGTAAGGCCGGCAGAAATAGAAAAAGCGCCCCGAAGGGGGGCGCTTTTTTCAACCACACAAGCAGCAGGCAAAACCCGGCAATCAGGAAGAGCGGACAAAATTCAGCCCACCCTCGTGCAATCCCGCCGCTGCAGCGGGAGCGCTGCCCTGGCCTACCTTGCCCGGCACGGCCTGGGCCGTGCCGGCGGCATGACCGTTGCCATTGGCGCCCGGAGGCGCCGGCTGGCTGCGGTCAACCCGTTCGCGCAATTCCTTGCCCGCCTTGAAGTGCGGCACCCGTTTCTCGGGAACCAGCACACGCTCGCCGGACTTGGGATTGCGCCCCACGCGAGGCGGACGCTTGTTCAGACCAAAACTGCCGAATCCGCGGATCTCGATGCGGTGGCCATCGGCCAACGCCTCGGACATCGCGTCGAGTATCGTTTTGACCGAGATGTCCGCGTCCCGCAGCAGCAGCTGGGGGAAGCGGGCAGCCAGTTTTTCGACGAGCTCCGACTTGGTCATGGGCATACGCGCAAGCGCGGGGGCCTGCGATTACTGGTTGTCCTGGCCGAGCTTGGCCTTCAGCAGGGCGCCGAGGTTGGTCGTGCCAGCCGTGCCGGTGTCAGCCTGGAACTTCTGCATCGCTTCTTGCTGCTCTGCGCTGTCCTTGGCCTTGATCGACAGGTTGATGTTGCGCGACTTGCGGTCGACGTTCACCACCAGGGCGGTGATCTGCTCGCCTTCCTTCAGCACGTTGCGGGCGTCTTCCACACGGTCAGCGGAGATTTCCGAAGCACGCAGGTAGCCTTCCACATCGTCAGCCAGCTGGACCACGGCGCCCTTGGCGTCAACCGCCTTGATGGTGCCCTGAACCAGCGAACCCTTGTCGTTGGCCGAGATGAAGTTGTTGAACGGATCGCCCGACAGCTGCTTGATGCCCAGCGAGATGCGTTCCTTGTCGACGTCGATGCCCAGGACCACGGCTTCGACTTCGTCGCCCTTCTTGTACTTGCGAACGGCTTCTTCGCCAGTCTCTTGCCACGACAGGTCCGACAGGTGCACCAGGCCGTCGATGCCGCCCGGCAGGCCGATGAACACGCCGAAGTCGGTGATCGACTTGATCTGGCCGGCCAGCTTGTCGCCCTTCTTGTGGTTACGCGAGAAATCGTCCCACGGATTGGCCTTGCACTGCTTCATGCCCAGGCTGATACGACGCTTGTCTTCATCGATATCCAGCACCATGACTTCGACTTCGTCGCCCAGCTGGACAACCTTGGACGGGGCAACGTTCTTGTTGGTCCAGTCCATTTCCGACACGTGCACCAGGCCTTCGATGCCGGCTTCGATCTCGACGAACGCGCCGTAGTCGGTCAGGTTGGTCACCTTGCCGAACAGGCGGGTGCCTTGCGGGTAGCGGCGCGAGATGCCGACCCACGGATCTTCGCCCAGCTGCTTCACGCCCAGCGAGACGCGGTTCTTTTCCTGGTCGAACTTGAGGATCTTGGCGGTGATTTCCTGGCCAACCGACAGCACTTCGCTCGGGTGGCGGACACGGCGCCAGGCCAGGTCGGTGATGTGCAGCAGGCCGTCAATGCCACCCAGATCCACGAATGCGCCGTAGTCGGTGATGTTCTTGACGATACCGTTGACGATGGCGCCTTCCTTCAGGGTTTCCATCAGCTTCTGGCGCTCTTCGCCCAGGGTCGCTTCGACCACGGCGCGGCGCGACAGCACCACGTTGTTGCGCTTGCGATCCAGCTTGATGACCTTGAATTCCAGGGTCTTGCCTTCGTACGGGGTGGTGTCCTTGATCGGGCGCACGTCAACCAGCGAACCCGGCAGGAACGCGCGGATGCCGTTGACCATCACCGTCAGGCCGCCCTTGACCTTGCCGGTCACGGTACCCGAGATGATCTCGCCGTCTTCCAGCGCCTTCTCGAGGTTCAGCCACGATGCCAGGCGCTTGGCCTTGTCGCGGGAGAGGATGGTGTCGCCATAGCCGTTCTCGAGCGCATCGATGGCCACGGAGACGTAGTCGCCGGCCTGCACTTCGAGTTCGCCCTGGTCGTTCAGGAACTCCTCCACCGGCACGAATGCCTCGGACTTGAGGCCGGCATTGACGACCACGAAATTGTGGTCGATGCGCACGACTTCAGCGGAGATCACTTCGCCAGCCTTCATATTGGAGCGGGCGACGGATTCCTCGAACAGTGCGGCAAAGGATTCGTTAGTTTGCAGGTCGGACATAAACGTAAGGTGAAATCCGCAATACGCTGGCCGGCGCGACTATCGCGCTCAGTCTGCCAGTGCAGCGGGGTCAGGTTTGACACAAGCCAGCCACAAGCCTTGCCCGGGCTGGCGCCATCTGGTGCCGTCGGGGTACACCGCTTCTACTGATGCGCCCGCATGCATCTCATGCATCGGGCCGCACAGCGGCAAACCACTCCAGCACCTGCGCCACTGCCTGGTCCACCGTCATATCGGAGGTATCCAGCAGCTTTGCATCCTCGGCGGGACGAAGCGGCGCGGCGGTGCGGGTGCGATCCCGTACATCGCGCGCTTCAAGGTCACGCAAAAGGTCTTCGATATTAGCAGAAATTCCCTTATCAATCAATTGTTTATAGCGCCTGCGAGCGCGCGCCTCAACACTTGCGGTCAGGAACACCTTGAGCGGCGCATCCGGGAAGATCACAGTACCCATGTCGCGGCCGTCGGCGACCAGCCCCGGCAGCTTGCGGAAGCTGCGCTGCAGCTGGGTCAGCGCGTCGCGCACCGGCTGGTGCACGGCGATGGCCGAGGCCCGGTTGCCGATCGCCTCGGCACGGATTGCCAGGCTGACTTCCTCGCCTTGCATCCAGACGCGGTCAGGGCCGAACTTCACATCGAGGCGGGAAGCGATCTTTGCAAGCGCGTCCACGTCCGCCAGGTCAATCCCGGCGCGGTCGCTGGCCAGCGCCACGAGCCGGTACAGGGCGCCGCTGTCGAGCAGGTGAAAGCCCACGGCGTCCGCGACCTTGTGCGCGACAGTGCCCTTGCCCGAGGCAGTCGGCCCGTCAATGGCGATGACGTTGACGATAGTCATTGTTTATAAAACCAAGAGAAACGATTGATTGTGAATTCAATTGAGAATCATTATCATTTGATTCATGGCACTTCGCCGCAGCCGCGGCACCATGCCCTTTCCGTCCAGTCGCGAGGCAATCTACCATGGCAAAAACCCTGACTTTCGGCATCATGCACCTCGGCATCGCTTTCAGCGTGACGTATGCGCTGACCGGCAGCCTCGCCATCAGCGGTGCCATCACCTTCATCGAGCCGGCCGTCAATACCGTGGCCCACTACTTCTTCGACTGCTACTGGGAGAAGCGCGAGCGCCGCCAGGCCGGAACTGCCCGCGACCGCGCCCCGGCGCAGCGCGACCACGCCAACCTGGCCAGCGCTTAGACGGTCACGCCCGCAAACACGCTGAAGTAATCCGGGAACGTCTTCGCCACACAGCCCGGATCATTGATCCGCACCGGCAGCGGCCCAAAGGCTGCCAGCGAGAAGCACATCGCCATGCGATGGTCATCATAGGTGCCAATGCCGTCGGCCGGAGTCTGCCACGGTTGCGGCGGCGTCACACGCAGATAGTCGGCCCCTTCTTCCACGACTGCGCCGAGCTTGCGCAGTTCCGTCGCCATCGCCGCGATACGGTCCGTTTCCTTGACGCGCCAGCTGGCGATATTGGTCAGCGTGGTCGTGCCTTCGGCAAACAGTGCCGCCACCGCCAGCGTCATCGCCGCATCGGGGATATGGTTGCAGTCCAGCTCGATGCCGTGCAGGCGCCCGTCGTCGCGTTCCGTGCCGCGCACTTCGATCCAGTTGTCACCTGCCATCACATTGGCGCCCATGCGGTTGAGCGCCTCGGCGAAGCGCACATCGCCCTGGATGCTGGCCATGCCCACGCCTTCCACCCGGACCGGGCCACCGCCGATCGCACCGGCCGCCAGGAAGTAGGAAGCGGACGACGCATCGCCCTCAACAAAGATCTCGCCTGGCGAGCGGTAAGCCGCGCCGGCCGGCAGCACGAAGCGCTCCCAGCCCTGGCGCTCGACCTCGATGCCGAAGCGCGCCAGCAGGTTCAGCGTGATCTCGATATACGGCTTGGAGATCAGCTCGCCTACTACTTCGATCTCGATGCGGCCGCTGTCGGATTGCGCCATCGGCAGGCTCATCAGCAGCGCGGTCAGGAACTGGCTCGACACATCGCCGCGCACGCGGATCGGCGCGTCGATGCGAATGCCGGCCGGCTGGATATGCAGCGGCGGAAAGCCTTCATTGCCAAGGTAGTCGATCACGGCGCCCACCTGGCGCAGGCCGTCGACCAGGTCGCCGATCGGCCGCTCATGCATGCGCGGCACGCCCGACAGCTTGTAGCTGCCGCCCTGCAGCGCAAGCGCGGCAGTCAGCGGGCGGATCGCGGTGCCGGCATTGCCCATGAACAGTTCGGCCGACTTGTTCGGAAAATTGCCCCCGGCGCCGGTGACGATGTAGTCGTCGCCTTCCTGCCGCCACGCCACGCCGAGCGTGCGCAACGCTTGCAGCATCACGCGGGTGTCGTCGGAATCGAGCAGGTCGCGCACGCGGGTTTCGCCCGTGGCCAGTGCGGCCAGCAGCAGCACGCGGTTGGAGATGCTCTTCGAGCCCGGCAGCCGGACGGTGCCGTTGGCGCGGGTCAGGGGGCCTAGCGTCAGGTGTTCCATGGTTTTCGTGGGCGCCGGGGCGCCGCGGTCAGGCTATTGGTTCAGGGTTCGGTATGGTTGCCCGCGGCACGCTCTGCGCCCCAGGCCAGCCGGGTCTTGCTGGCGCGCGCGAAGATGCGTTCGAGCGCGTCGCCGTCGCCCTTCTCGATCTGCGCCTTCAGGTGCGCCAGCACCGACTGGTAGGTATTCAGCTCACGCAGCAGCGCGTCGCGGTTGGCCACGCAGATGTCGCGCCACATCTCAGGCGACGAGGCCGCGATGCGCGTGAAATCGCGGAAGCCGCCGCCGGCGAAGCCCAGCTTCAGCGCGGCATCTTCCGCATTGGCGACCTGCGCCACCAGCGCGTACGACAGCACGTGCGGCAGGTGGCTGACCGCGGCAAACACCGCGTCGTGCTGCACTGCCGACATCACATGGCATTCTGCGCCGGCGCTTTCCCACATGGCGCGCACCGCGGCGACATCGGCGCGCGAGTTTTCCTGCAGCGGGCACAGCACGGTCTTCTTGCCGAGGTACAGGTCCGGCAGCGCCGCCTCCACGCCGTTGAGCTCGCGCCCGGCGATCGGGTGTGCCGGCACGAACTGCGCGACCTTGTCGCCGAGCGCCGTCTTGGCCGCCATGATCACGTCTGACTTGGTGCTGCCGGCATCGGTGACGATGGTGCCCGGCTGCAGGTGCGGCTCCAGCGCGTGCAGCAGCGCAAAGTTCTGCGCCACCGGCGCGCACAGCACGATCACGCTGGCGCCGCGCGCGGCATCCGCCAGCGTCGCGGCCTCGTCGATCACGCCAAGATCCAGCGCCTTCTGCAGCGACGCCGGCGAGCGCCCCACCCCGACCACCGTGCCCACCACGCCGGCGCGCTTGAGCGCCAGCGCGAGCGAGCCGCCGATCAGGCCGACACCGACAATGACAACACGGGAAAAATGCAATGCACTCACAATCTCAGGCCGCTAGGGGCAGTGGCTCGGACCAGGCCGAGGTAAATCGATGATTGGCAACGAGGCAGGCAAGCAGCCTGCAGCGAAACGCCGCGATTGTAGCCGCGCTCACGCCAGCGCCCGCTCCAGCGCCGCGATGAAGGCCGCGTTCTCCTCGGCCAGGCCGATGGTCACGCGCAGCCAGCGCGGCAGGTTGTAGTTGCCCACCGGCCGCACGATCACGCCCTGCTTCAGCAAGGCCAGGTTGACGCGCGCGCCGGCGCCGTCGTCATCGCCCACGCGCACCATCACGAAGTTGCCGGACGACGGCACGTATTCCAGCCCGAGCCGGTCGAAGGCATCGGTCAGCTGGCGCTTGCCGGCACGGTTCAGCTCGGCGCTGCGGCGCAGGAACCCGGCATCGCCCAGCGCCGCGATGGCCGCGGCCTGCGCCACGCTGTTGACGTTGAACGGCTGGCGGATGCGGTTCAGCAGGTCCGACAGCTCCGGTTGCGCCACCGCGTAGCCGATGCGCAGGCCCGCCAGGCCATAGGCCTTGGAGAACGTGCGCGACACCATCAGGTTCGGGTAGCGGCGCACCCAGGCGAGCGAATCATATTGCTGGTCGGCATCCAGGTATTCGTTGTACGCCTCGTCCAGCACAACCACCACATTGGCCGGCACCCGCTGCAGGAAGGCTTCGATCTGCGCGGCCGGCACGAACGTGCCGGTCGGGTTGTTCGGGTTGGCGATAAAGACCAGGCGCGTATCCGGCGCGATCGCCGCGGCCATCGCCTCCAGGTCATGGCCGTAGTCGCGCGCGGGCACTTCGATGGCGCGTGCGCCGATCTCCTGCGTGGCCAGCGCGTAGACCGCGAACGAGTACTGGGCATAGACGATCGACTGACCCGGCTCCACCAGCGCATGCGCGGCCAGCTCCAGGATGTCGTTGCTGCCGTTGCCCAGCGTCAGCCAGTCGGCGGGCACGCCGAAGCGCGCCGACAGCGCGCCCTTCAGCGCAAAGCCGTTGGAATCCGGGTAGCGGCCGAGTTCAGCCACCGCATCGGCGACCGCGCGGCGGGCCGACTCGGGCATGCCGAGCGGATTTTCATTAGAGGCGAGCTTGACGATGCCGGCCTCGTCCAGGCCGAACTCGCGCGCGACTTCCGAAATCGGCTTGCCGGCAACGTACGGCGAAATCGCCCGCACATAGCCGGGTCCGAACACCGTGCCGCCTTGCTTACCCTGCTCTGCCATCTCGTCTCCTTGTTCTTGCCTGGCTGCCTTACTTGCTCGACGGATACGAGCCCAGCACCTTCAGGTAAGCCGCGTTGCGGCGCAGCTCTTCGATCGCGCGCGCCACTGCCGGCTCATGCTGGTGCCCTTCCACGTCGACGTAGAAGTAGTACTCCCACGCGCCGCTGCGCGCCGGGCGCGACTCGAAGCGGCACATTGAAACACCGTTCTCCGCCAGCGGCGCCAGCAGCTGGTACACCGCGCCGGCCTTGTTGGGCACCGACAGGATCATCGAGGTCTGGTCGCTGCCCGACGGTTCGGTCTCATAGCGGCCGATCACGGCAAAGCGCGTGCGGTTGTGGGGATCGTCCTGGATATGCGTGCGCACGATATGCAGGTGATAGCGGTTGGCGGCGGACTCGCCGGCAATCGCGGCCACGGTCGGGTCTTCGCTGGCCATGCGCGCGGCCTCGGCATTGCTCGACACCGCCTGGCGCTCCAGGTGCGGATAGTTGGCGGTCAGCCAGTGCTGGCACTGCGCCAGTGCCTGCGCATGCGCGCGCACCACCGTGACGCCCTGCATGTCGGGCGTGGATGCCATCAGGTTGTGGTGCACCTTGAGCGCGATCTCGCCGCTGATCTTCAGCGAGGTCTGCAGGAACAGGTCGAGCGTGCGCGACACCGCGCCCTCGGTGGAGTTCTCGACCGGCACCACGCCGTACTCGACCGTGCCCGCCTCGACGGCACGGAACACCTCGTCGATGCTCGGGCAAGGCACGCCCGACACCTCATGGCCGAAGTGCGCATACAGCGCCTGCTCGGAGAACGTGCCGGCCGGGCCGAGGAAAGCCACTTCCAGCGGCTTTTCCAGCCCGCGGCATGCGGACATCACCTCGCGCCAGATCGCCGCAACGCTTTCGCCCAGCAACGGGCCGGGGTTGGCGCCCTGCACCTTGCGGATCACCTGCAGCTCGCGCTCCGGGCGGAACACCGGCGCGCCGTACTTCTTCTTGACCTCGCCGACCTCGAGTGCCAGCTTGGCGCGGCGGCTCAGCATCGCCAGCAGTTCGCGGTCAACGGTGTCGATCTGCTCGCGCAGCGGGCTCAGCTCGACCGACAGCTTGCGCTCGGCTTCGCTCAGGTGGCTATCGTTCTGCTGCTCGTTGGGCGGCGTCTCCTCGCGCGCGGGGGTGCGGTCTTGGCTTGTCATTTTGTATGAATCCGGTGGGCCGCCGGGGCGCGGCGGCCGGAGAAAAACTGACCTCTGCCTGCCGGCGCACTGTGCCTGACGTGCGCGGGCAGCCAGCGGGAATGCGCGTCAGGCGGACGTACGCTCGAACTCGCGCATGAAATCGACCAGCGCCATCACGCCTTCCAGCGGCATCGCGTTATAGATGCTGGCGCGCATGCCGCCCACGGTCTTGTGTCCCTTGAGCTGCACCAGGCCGTTGGCCCGCGCCTGCTGCAGGAACGCTTCATTGCGCGATTCGTCGCCCAGGAAGAACGGCACGTTCATGCGCGAGCGGCAGCTCGGATGGATCTCGTTGCGATAGAAATCGCTCTGGTCCAGGTAGTTGTACAGCGCCGACGCCTTGGCGATATTGCGCTGCTCGATCGCGGGCACGCCGCCCTGGCGCTTGAGCCACTTGAAGACCAGGCCGGCGATATAGATCGCATAGGTCGGCGGCGTGTTGTACATCGAGTTGTGCTCGGCCACCAGGCGCCAGTTGAATGCCGACGGGCACAGCGGGTGGGCATGACCGAGCAGGTCGTCGCGCACGATCACGATGGTGACGCCGGCCGGGCCGATATTCTTCTGCGCGCCGCCGTAGACCACCTGCACGCGCGACCAGTCGATCGGGCGCGACAGGATATGGCTGGAAGCGTCCGCCACCACCACGCGGTCGCCCTTGACCTGGCCGATATCGGGAATGTCCTGGAACTCCACGCCGACGATGGTCTCGTTGGTGCACAGGTGCACGTAGCCGGCATCGTCCGACAGTTTCCAGTCCGCAACGTCGGGGATGCGGTGGAATTTCTGCGCCTCGCTGGTGGCAGCGATATTGACCGCGCCATAGCGGCGGGCTTCCTGCTCGGTCTTGACCGACCAGGTGCCGGTGACGACGAAATCGGCCTTGGGCTGCTCGGCGCTGCGCAGCCGCATCAGGTTCAGCGGCACGATGGCGTTTTCGCCGATGGCGCCGCCTTGCAGGAACAGCACCTTGAAATTGGCGGGGATGTGCAGCAACTCGCGCAGGTCAGCGATCGCTTCGTTATGGATGCTTTCGAATTCGCGGCTGCGGTGGCTCATCTCCATCACCGAAACCCCGGTCCCGTGCCAGGACAGCATCTCCTCGGCAGCCTGTTGCAGCACTTCGGCGGGCAGCGCCGCCGGGCCAGGGGAGAAGTTGTAGACACGTTCGGCCAATGCACGCTGCATCATGCCGGCAAGAGCGGGATTCTGGGGATCGTTCATGAGACGGGGAATGGAAAAATGGCTGCCGGTGTTACCCAAGCAGCCATTATCCCTCAAACCCGCGCCCCGTTGGGCACCCGGGGCCAAGCCCCGGGGCCGCACTTGCCTGCAAGGCTGCAGGCGGGCGGCGGTCTGATTCAGTCGCGGATCACGCCAGCATCACTTCGAAGCGGCGGTGATTTCCTTCTCTGCGGCGTCGCGCATCGACTTGCCGACCTGCGGGCCGTACTTCTGCATCATCGAACCCCAGATCTCCTGGGTCGCCTTGCCCTGGTTGGCCATGAACTTCTGGCCGGTCGGCGACTTAAGGAAGGTGGTCAGGTCCTTGAGTTCCGCCGTCGAGTAGTACTTGCCGAAGGCATCGTAGTGCGCCTGGATCGCGTCCTTGCGGAAGCCATCGGTGCTGAACGCCGAGCCGGCGCCGTCAACCATGCGCTGCACCGCGCCGTTCTTCTTCAGCTTTTCGACAGCGGCCTGCTTCTGCTTGTCGTTCAGGGTCTTGTTCTCGACCAGCACTTGTTCCAGCACCAGCGGAGCTTCCTGCTTGGCGCCTTGCTGCCAGTTTTCGGCCTGGCCCTTGACGGCCTGGTCAGCCTGCATGACGGAAAGCAGTTCCTTGATGGCTGCTGTCTTTTCCGCATCCTGCGCATGGGCGTGCTGCGCCATCATGAAGGTCGGAACGAAAGCGGCCAGAACTGCGATACGTCGATAGGTTTTGAGCATTGTGACTCCCTGGTAAATACGTCCGTTTTAGTCCGGACAGCCGCGAGGCGAGTTCCGGCTGGCGTCCTATTGTTGCAACAATTTACGATTTGTCTTACGGATTAGCGTCCAAGTCGGCCCCGGCAGCACCTTCTGCACCGTCGGCGTCTTCAGCCTCGTCGCCACCGGCACCGTTGTCGGCATCGCTTTCGACGATGCGCTGCAGCCCGGACAACTTGGTGCCTTCGTCAACGTTGATCAGCGTGACACCCTGCGTGGCGCGGCCCATTTCGCGGATTTCAGCCACGCGGGTACGGATCAGCACGCCGCCGGTGGTGATCAGCATGATCTCATCCTCGGGCGAAACCAGTGCTGCCGCCACCACACGGCCATTGCGCTCGCTCGTCTGGATCGCAATCATGCCCTTGGTGCCGCGGCCGTGTCGAGTGTACTCAGCAATGGGGGTGCGCTTGCCGTAGCCGTTCTCGGTCGCGGTCAGCACGCTGCCGCGCATGCCCGCCTCAGCCTCTTCGGCGGTCTCGGCCGGCGCCACCAGCATGGCGATTACGGTCTGGCCGTCTTCAAGGTTCATGCCGCGCACGCCGCGCGCCTGGCGGCCCATCGGACGCACGTCGTTCTCGTCGAAGCGCACGGCCTTGCCGGCATCGGAGAACAGCATCACATCGTGCTGGCCGTCGGTCACGGCCGCGCCGATCAGGTAGTCGCCCTCGTCCAGGTCGACCGCAATGATGCCGGCCTTGCGCGGATTGGAGAACTCGGTCAGGGCGGTCTTCTTGACCGTGCCGCGGGCGGTGGCCATGAAGATGAAGTGCTCGGCGTCAAACTGCTTGACCGGCAGGATCACATTGATCTTCTCGCCTTCGGACAGCGGGAACATGTTGACGATCGGGCGCCCGCGCGAGTTGCGGGAGCCCTGCGGCACCTCGTACACCTTCAGCCAGTAGAGCCGGCCGCGGTTGGAGAAGCACAGGATGTAGTCGTGGGTATTGGCCACGAACAGCGTGTCGATCCAGTCGTCTTCCTTGGTCGCTGCCGCCTGCTTGCCGCGTCCGCCACGCTTTTGCGCGCGGTACTCGGAAATCGGCTGGCTCTTCATATAGCCGCTGTGCGACAGCGTGACCACCATGTCCTGCGGCGTGATCAGGTCTTCGGTGTCCAGCTCGGTCGCGTTCAGCTCGATCTGCGAACGGCGCTCGTCGCCGAATTCGGCGCGGATAGCGGTGAGTTCGTCGATGATGATGGCAGTAATACGCTCCGGCCGCGCCAGGATATCCAGCAGGTCGGTGATTACCGCCATGATGTCGCGATATTCCTGGACGATCTTGTCCTGTTCGAGCCCGGTGAGGCGTTGCAGGCGCATTTGCAGGATTTCCTGCGCCTGGCCATCCGACAGGCGGTACAGGCCGTCTGCCTGCATGCCGAACACCGGCGGCAGCCCGTCCGGACGATAGGAGGCGCGGCCGCCCGGGGTCTCGCCTTCGGCGCGCGCAAGCATTTCGCGGACCAGGGCCGAATCCCATGCCTTCGCCATCAGTTCCTGCTTGGCGATCGGCGGCGTCGGTGCGGCCTTGATGATGGCGATGAATTCGTCGATATTGGCCAGCGCCACGGCCAGGCCTTCCAGCACGTGGCCGCGCTCGCGCGCCTTGCGCAGCTCGAACACCGTGCGGCGGGTGACGACTTCGCGCCGGTGCGCCAGGAAGTACTCCAGCATCTGGCGCAGGTTCAGCAGGCGCGGCTGGCGGTCGACCAGCGCCACCATGTTCATGCCGAAGGTGTCCTGCAGCTGGGTGTTCTTATATAGGTTGTTGAGAACAACCTCAGGCACCTCATTGCGCTTGAGCTCGATCACCACGCGCATGCCAGACTTGTCCGACTCGTCGCGGATGTCGGAAATGCCCTCGATCTTCTTTTCAGTGACCAGTTCGGCGATGCGCTCGAGCAAGGTGCGCTTGTTGACCTGGTAGGGCAGCTCATCGACGATGATCGCCTGGCGCTGGCCGCGGTCGATGTCCTCGAAGTGCGTCTTGGCCCGCATCACCACGCGGCCGCGGCCGGTGCGATAGCCTTCGCGAACGCCCTGGATGCCATAGATAATCCCGGCGGTCGGAAAATCAGGCGCCGGAATCAATTCAATCAGCTCATCCACCGTCGCCTGCGGGTTGCGCAGCAGGTGCAGACAGCCATCGACGATTTCATTCAGGTTATGTGGTGGGATATTGGTGGCCATGCCCACCGCAATACCGGACGAACCGTTGATTAGCAGATTGGGAATACGCGCCGGCAGAATCGAAGGCTCTTTTTCAGAGCCGTCGTAGTTGCTGTCGAAATCGACGGTTTCCTTGTCGATGTCGAACAGCATCTCGTGGGCGATTTTCGCCAGGCGGATTTCGGTATAACGCATGGCCGCGGCGTTATCGCCGTCGACCGAACCGAAATTACCCTGGCCGTCGACCAGCATGTAGCGCAGCGAGAAGTCCTGCGCCATGCGGACGATGGTGTCGTAGACTGCGGTATCGCCGTGCGGGTGATACTTACCGATCACATCACCGACGATACGGGCCGACTTCTTGTAGGGTCGGTTCCAGTCGTTGTTGAGCTCGTGCATCGCAAACAGCACGCGCCGGTGCACCGGTTTCAGGCCGTCCCGCACATCAGGAAGCGCCCGGCCCACGATCACGCTCATGGCGTAATCGAGATAGGAGCGGCGCATTTCCTCTTCGAGGGAGACCGGAAGGGTTTCTTTTGCGAATGGATCCATTGCGGCGTGGTTTATGCGGCAGGTTTAAGCGAATGACAGGCCCTTTAGCGCGCGGCACGGTGGGCGCCTGACGGCTGGGCAACGTGCCATTCTAACATGCCGCCACCCCCCGCCTGCCGCTCTCCGGACAGCCCTTGCGCACACCTCCCGAGGCCCTGACTGAAACCCGGAATCCCTGATGCCACAAGGCTTTGCGGGCGATACAAGACCCATGTTGCACAAACACCACAGGCCCAAAACCCATGCGGCGAATCGAATATATTTACTTCTTAGGAAACGACCCTTGTGGCACAATTCCCCAGCGAAGAGCCAGACATTGTTCGAAGTGGAGCATCCACCACATCGAGAATGTTATACTCCGAAGAATGTATGACTTGTTTTCGTCCATTTGCTCGCAGTAACCCTGCGGTGATCTCATCCTGAGAGGAGAAATATGAAAAAATTTGCCAAGCTCGCGCTCGTTGCAGCTACCGCAGTAATGGCTGCATCCGCTCAAGCTCAGTCCGTCCCTTATGAAAAGAAGGCAGTGAACGACAACTGGGGCAACGGTACGAGCGAGTACGTGTGGAAGAATGGCACGAACGAGCTCTGCTGGCGCGACAGCTCCTGGACCCCGGCCACCGCCAACGCGCTGTGCGACGGCGCCCTGGCCCCGGCCGCACCGGCACCGGCACCGGCTCCGGTGGCTCCTCCGGTCGTCTCGAGCGAGAAGGTCACTTTCGCTGCTGACACCCTGTTCGACTTCGACAAGGCTGTCCTGAAGCCGGAAGGCAAGGCCAAGCTGGACGACCTGGTCTCGAAGCTGCAAGGCATCACCCTGGAAGTCATCATCGCCGTTGGCCACACCGACTCGTTCGGTTCGGACAAGTACAACGATCGCCTGTCGATCCGTCGTGCTGAATCGGTCAAGGCTTACCTGGTGAGCAAGGGCGTTGAAGCCAACCGCGTCTACACCGAAGGCAAGGGCAAGCGCCAGCTGAAGGTCGATCCGAAGTCGTGCAAGGGCAACCGCAAGTCCCAGATCGCCTGCCAGCAGCCGAACCGCCGCGTGGAAGTCGAAGTGGTCGGCACCCGCAGCGCACGTTAATCGGATTCTTTCCGACGACGAAAAGCCCAGCGCAAGCTGGGCTTTTTTTTTGGTACAGTTGCCCGGACTGTCCCTCTCTTCCCTTCACACCGCCGGCGCGGCTAGTGCCGCCGGCCCCGCATACGATGACGTTGCAATCGCAAACCCTTTCCGCAGCCGGTGCCGCCAATCAGGACCTGCCGCGCCGCAATGCCGATCCGAAGGAAATCGACAAGTTCAGCGAACTGGCCCACCGCTGGTGGGACCCGGAAAGCGAGTTCAAGCCGCTGCATGAGCTGAACCCGCTGCGCCTGGGCTGGATCGACGGCATCGCCGGCCTGGCCGGCAAGCGCGTGGTCGACGTGGGTTGCGGCGGCGGCATCCTGTCCGAAAGCATGGCACGCCTGGGTGCCACGGTGCGCGGTATCGATCTCTCGACCAAGGCATTGAAGGTAGCGGACCTGCACAGCCTGGAGACCGGCGTTGCCGTCACCTACGAAGAGATCGCCGCAGAAGCGCTGGCCGCAAGTGAACCGGCGAGCGTCGATGTGGTGACTTGCATGGAGATGCTGGAGCATGTGCCCGATCCGGCGTCGATCGTGCAAGCCTGTGCCACGCTGGTCAAGCCCGGCGGCCATGTGTTCTTCTCGACCATCAACCGCAACCTGAAGGCCTACCTGCTGGCCATCGTCGGCGCGGAATACGTGCTCAATATGCTGCCGCGCGGCACGCACGACTACGACAAGTTCATCACGCCGTCCGAGCTCGCGCGCTTTGCCCGCCAGGCCAGGCTGGACCTGTTGGAAATGCGCGGCATGACCTACAACCCGCTGTCGCAGGTGTATGCGCTGGGCCGCGACACCGATGTGAACTACATGATGGCGTTCCGCCGGGTGGCAGCATGAGGGCCGGCATTGCAGGGGTCTTCTTCGACCTGGACGGCACGCTGGCAGATACCGCGCCGGACCTGGCGGCGGCCGCCAACCGGCTGGTCGTCGAACGCGGCCAGGCGCCGGTGGCCTATGAAAAACTGCGTCCCGTCGCCTCGCACGGCGCGCGCGGACTGCTTGGTGCAGCCTTCGGCCTGCGTCCGGAGGATGCAGAGTTCCCGGCGCTGCGCGATGTCTTCCTGGACTACTACGAGGCCGACATCGCGGTGCACACGCGCCTGTTCGACGGCATGCCGCAAGTGCTGGCCGCGCTCGAGGCAGCGGGCATCCCGTGGGGCATCGTCACCAACAAGATCGCCCGCTTCACCGTGCCGCTGGTCGCCGCGATCGGCCTGGCCCCGCGTGCCAGCGCGGTCGTCAGCGGCGACACCACGGCCCACGCCAAGCCGCACCCCGCCCCGCTGCTGCATGCCGCGGCAAGCGCCGGCGTCGACCCGCGCCAGTGCGTCTACGTGGGCGATGACCTGCGCGACATCCAGGCCGGCAAGGCCGCCGGCATGATCACCGTCACCGCCGCCTATGGCTATTGCGGCGACGCCGAACCGCCCGAGACCTGGGGCGCCGACCACCTGATCCGCCACCCGGCCGAGCTGATCCCGCTGCTGTTGCCCGCCGCGGTCGCCTGATTGTGTCGCAGGGGTATCCTGGCCGAGCCAGGAACTCCCCGCGACAGCTTGCGTCCAACCGGGTACAATCCAGCTTCCTCACTGGGGCCGACCTGGTTTCGACGTGGGTTACAAAGCAGTGGAGGGCATACCGAGGACCCGTCACCTCGTTAATCAATGGGAATGCAATAACTGCTAACGACGAACGTTACGCACTGGCCGCTTAATTGCGGCCGTCCTCGCACTGGCTCGCTGACGGGCTAGGGTCGCAAGACCACGCGAGGTCATTTACGTCAGATAAGCTCCGGAAGGGTCACGAAGCCGGGGACGAAAATCTAGTGACTCGCCGTTGCAGAGCGTGTTCGTCCGCGATGCACCGGTTAAATCAAATGACAGAACTAAGTATGTAGAACTCTCTGTGGAGGGCTTACGGACGCGGGTTCGATTCCCGCCGGCTCCACCAGTATTCAGTCCGATGCAATACCAGCAGGTCTAGAAACCCGCGCAAGCCCAAGGCTTCGCGGGTTTTTTCTTTGGCGGCCGGATCCCCCGCCATCTGCCTTCCAGGACGGCATCCGTATCGCACCGCCGCGTTTGCAGTTGTTTGCAGTCATTACCCCAGCGCTGGCCTACGCTGGAATTGCTGCAGGCCGGGCAACGCACGGCATCAGCAACACAGTGCTCCACAGGCGGGCTGGCCTGGCACCGGCTCCCGTTGCCAGGCCCTTTCTCCACGCCCGCGCGAACGCACATCGTCCACATGAAACGGAGTTGGCGATGCCAATCAAGTCCATCGAGGTCATGCTCACGCGAGACGCGCAGTGGGCCCTGGAATACGACCGCGATAACCCCGGACCGGTCTACCCGTCCCGCGATGCCGCGATTGCCGCAGGCCTGCAGCTGGCGATGACCCACGATGCTGTCCTGACGATTCATGGCATCAATGACAAATCGGACGCGTTCGATTTCAGGGAATTGCACGCTCCTTTGCTCCATTGATGGTTGGTGCTATCAGCGCGCAATGGAAAGCAACATCCCCAGAATTGGGGATGCCCGGATCGCGTAGCGGCACCATCATGGCATGCGGGCGTACTGCGACTCGCCCGCTACCACTTGTGGCCCTCGTCCTCCCTGGCCGAGGGCTTTTTCTTGGGTGACGCACCAGCACCGCGCAGCGTCAGCGGGAAGCGCGGCAGGCGCTGGTGCGCCGGTTTATACCCCCAGCGCCCGGCCATCGCTGCGCGGGTCGTGCGCGCCGGCAAGCTGGCCGCCGGCATCGATCCGGATCGCACCCGGATGGCCGGCCAGCTGGCTTTGCGCAGGGATCGGGCTCAGTTGATGGCCGCGCGCGGCAAGCTCGCTGAACACCGGCAGGCCGGCATCCTGTTCCAGCTTGAGGCTGTCGCGGCTGTCCGAGAAGGTCTTGCCCAGCAGGAAGCGCGGGCGGCGCAGAGCCGTCAGCGGATCCATGCCGTAGTCGATCATCCGTGTCAGCACCGCGGCCAGTGTCTGCGGCTGGCCGTCGGCGCCTTGCGTGCCGTACAGCAGGTGCGGCCGGCCCTGCTTCAGGTAGATGCCGGGATTGAGGGTATGGAATGGCCGCTTGCCGCCGCGCAGCACGTTGGGGCTGGCGGGATCGAGGCTGAACGATGCGCCGCGGTTGTGCCAGAGCACCCCCGTGTCGCCGACGACCAGGCCGCTGCCCCAGTCGAAATAGACGGTCTGCAGCATGCTCACGCAGCGGCCCTCGCGGTCGGCGGCGCCGATGTAGACCGTGTCGCCGGGCTTGAACACATGCGGCCACGCCATGGCGCGGTCCATGCGGATGCGGCGCGCGTGGGCGTCGAGATTGGACCTGGACAACAGCCGGTCCAGCGGCACGTCGACAAAATCGGGATCGGCGACGTAGCGGTTGCGGTCCAGGAACGCCAGCTTCACCGCCTCGACCAGCAGGTGGTAATAGTCTGCGCTGCCTTCCGGGATACCGGACAGATCGAACCGGTCGAGGATGCCCATGATCTCCAGCGTGGTCACGCCTTGCGTGGGCGGACGCAGGCCGAGCAGTTCGCCGTCGCGGTAAGCCACGCGCAGCGGCACTTCTTCGCGCGCCTGGCAGCGCGCCAGGTCATGTTCGCGCAACGGCGAGCCGGCCTTGGCCAGCCCGGCGGCAAGGCGACCGGCGAGGTCGCCCTCGTAGAATTCGCGCCCGCCTTGTGTCGCCACCCGGTCCAGGGTGCGGGCCAGCTCGGGCTGGCGGAACATTTGGCCCGGCCTGGGCATGCGCCCGTCTGGCATGAAGACCTGTCCGAAGCCATCCCAGCCTGACAGGTCCGCCGAGCGGAACTCCTGCCAGAAGCACTGTGACGGCGTGACCGGGAATCCGTTGGCGGCGTACTCGGTGGCCCGCGCCAGCAGCGCCGACCACGACTGCGTGCCGCCCCACTGGTCCCGGCTGAAGGCAAAGGCGCGGTCCCAGATCGCAACGGTGGCGGCGGCAGTGAGGGCCGCTGCCGGGCCCCTCAGCGGAATGGTGCCGGCATAACCCGGGGTCTCGGACGCGGCCTGGCCGATGCCGGAGAACGTGCGCACATTGCCGCCGCGGTCGCTGACCACCAGGAAGGCGTCGCCCCCCAGGCCGGTAAAGTGAGGATATGTCACGCTCAGCACTGCACCGATGGCAATCGCCGCCTCGATGGCGTTGCCCCCGGCCTTCAGTACCTCAAGCCCCGCCTGGCTGGCCAGTCCATGCGGGCTCGTGACCATGCCCGTGGACGAATGCGCCAGCCCCGCGCGCCCGGATTGCGCCGGCTCCTGCGCCAGTTCCTGCCCGACAGCAGGCAATACTGTGCTGCCCGCCAGCGCGGCCGAGCCGGCCAGGAATGCCCGACGCGACGTGCCGGTGCCGCAAGGATCCACTTCACCCAGAAATTCCATACTCACTTCCCCCGGATACGCGGCGACCGTCCGACGCTGACATTCCCTACGCGCCGGCCGCCGCGATAACGATTCGATGATGGCGCCGGGTCAAGCCGCGCCTTGCACGCAGACCCGGCAGGACACGTCGGCTCAGGTCTCAGTCTTCCAGCCCTGCCATGGGCGTTCGGCAACGGATTCCGGCGCGGCATAGTGATGCTTGATCCAGGCATAGGCCGGCCCGAGCGCATTCATGGCGATCACCGCCCCGAGCGCGACAACGGGATCGCCCGGCACCGGGCCGAAGCCGCCGAACAGCGTTGCAAAATACGAGGCAAAGCCAAAGAACATGCCGGGGATGAAGCGCAGCCTGACGAACACGCGTGCGAGGTACATCATCGAAGCGTTGAGCGTGAACAGGATCACCATCTCCGCCACGATCAGCGCAGGGCCGGAGAACTGCTCGGCTGCCTGGCGGAAGCAAAGCACGATGACAAAGGCAAAGAGCGAGCCCACCGGCAGCGTCGGCCAGATCTTCTTCAGGTTCTCCGGCGTGGGACCGCCCATGGCAAAGGTCGCGGCCCAGCTGATGAAGATGGCCCATGGCGGCAGGTGCGAGGCATGCGCGGCGATGGGAACAGTGGTGATGGCAAGCAGTGAGGCCACGACTTCGGCAGGCAGCTTTCTCATGATCGACTCCTTGATGGACGGGGAACGGGCATTGCTGTCAGTGCGGGCAGCACCGGTGCCGATGGATCTCGCAGCGATGCTGCGTGACCACGGTGATCTTGCCGCGCTTCACCACCCAGAGCCGCGGCGGGATGTCGATCAGCGCATCGGCCACCTGGAAGGTATCGAGCACGACCAGGTCCGCCTGGCGCCCGACCTTGAGGCCATAGGTGTCGTGCAGGCCGATCGCGCGCGCGGCGTTGTGCGTGCCCATGTCGAGCACCGCGAGCTGGTGCTCGGGCACGCCGAACTGGGCCACGTGCGCCAGCATGTTGCCGATCTGCAGCATGTCGGCCTTGCCGAACGGGGTGAAGGCATTGCGGATATTGTTCGAGGAATACGCCACGTTGACCCCGCCGCTGTGCAGGGCCTTCACCGGCGTCAGCCCGCGGCGCTGGTTCTGGACGTCCTTGCGGCCGCCGAGATAGAGATCGGTGGCGGGCAGCGTGACGATGCTGATGCCGGCCTCGCGGATCTGCTCGATCAGCGGCTGCAGCTGCGCCGCGTCAAGCGCGCCCAGGCTCGTGACATGGCCCAGCGACACGCGCCCCTGGTAGCCGGCTTCGATGGTCTTCTGCGCGATATATGACACTGCGGCAAAGCGCTGGTCGCCGGTGTCGTCGGCAAAATCGGCATGCATATCCACCGGCGCGTCATAGCGTTGTGCCAGTTCGAAGACCATGTCGATATGGCGCATGGTGTCGGCCCAGCTCAGCTCGTTGTACGGACAGCCGCCGACCACATCGGCGCCCATGTCCATGGCCTCTGTCAGCAGCTCGCGGGTGCCCTGCGATTTCAGGATGCCCTCTTGCGGGAAGGCCACGATCTGCAGGTCGAGCAGATCGTGGTACTCCGATTTCAGCTCAAGCAGCGTCTCCACCCCGATCAGCCCCTGGATCAGGTCGACATCGGGATGCGCGCGGATCGCCACCGTGCCGTTCCTGACCGCCATGTCCAGCACCTGGCGCGAGCGGTCCAGCACATCCTGGCGCTGCTGCTTGCTTTTCAGGATACCGGTGACGCGGATGGCTTCGTCCAGCGTGCCGAAGCGCGCCGGCAGGCGGCGGTGCAGCAGAGCCTTGTCCAGGTGCAGGTGCGCTTCGACCAGCCCCGGGATGACGGCGCGGCCGCCGGCCTCGATCACTTCATGCGCCGGCACGTCGATGCCGGGCTCGATGGCGGCGATGCGGCCGTCGCGGATGGCGATATCGGTCAGGGGCGCGTCGTCGCGAACGCAGGCGTCCCGGATCAGCAGATCCAGCTGCATGGCTTGTCTCCTCAGGTCTTGTTATGCAGGCGAAGTCAGGGCTTCGCTACCTGAAGCGTAGGTGCCGGGCCGGCATCGCTACATCAGGATTGGCTGAATTCGACCTAAGGATTTTCCTAGACGCACCGCAGCAGACTAGGCCGCGTCCCCGGCTTCGGCGAGCAGGCCGTGGCGGATGGCGTAGTGCACCAGCCCGGCCGTCGATGCGATGTCCATCTTGCCGAGGATGTTGGCCTTGTGGGTGCTTACCGTCTTGGCGCTGAGCAACAGCGCCGCGGCGACCTCGTTGATGCCCAGCCCCTCGGCCAGCATCTGGAACACCTGCAGTTCACGCGCCGTCAGCCGTGCATGCGGCAGCATGGCATCGGGCTGCCGGGCCTGGCTGAGGAGCTTGTCGGCAATCGCCGGCGAGACCGCGGTACCGCCGCGCGCCACCTTGCGGATGGCACCGAGCAGCTGGTCGGACTCGACATTCTTGGTCAGGTAGCCAGCCGCGCCCGCGCGGATAGCCTGCACCGCGTATTGCGACTCGCGGTACATGCTCAGCACCAGGACCGGCAGCGCCGGATAGCCGGCCCGTATCTGCTGGATCAGCAGGATGCCGCTGCGCCCCGGCATCGACATGTCCAGCAACAGCACGTCCGGCGCCTGCGCGCGCAGCAGCGCCAACACTTCGCAGCCGTCGGCGGCTTCGGCCACCACCTGCATGTCGGGCACGGTGGAGAAGATCTTCTTGAGCCCGTCGCGGATGATAGTGTGGTCGTCGGCAAGCATCAGGCGGATCATCTTGCCCCTCCGTTGCCGGCAGCGCCGGCATTGGGAATCTGCGCCTCGACCCGGGTGCCGCCGCCCTTCTCGCCGGTTACCGCCAGCTTGCCGCCCAGCATCAGCGCACGCTCGCGCATCCCCAGCAAACCCAGGCTGCGGCGATGCCCGGCCCTGGACGCATCGATGCCGCGGCCGTTGTCGGCAACCACCAGCCGCAAGGTTCCGCCGGCCTCGCTCAGTTCCACCCGCACGCGATCGGCGCGGCCATGACGGCAGGCATTGGTCAGCGCTTCCTGCGCGATGCGAAAGACCGCGGTGCTGAGTTCGGCGCCGAGCTCGCCAACGGGCTGCAGCGCCAGCTCGCAGGCGATGCCGCCGCGCTCGGAAAAGGACTCGGCCAGCCACTCGATCGCAGCGGTCAGCCCCAGCTCATCCAGCAGCGGCGGGCGCAGGTCTGCCGCGATGCGCTGCACCGCGTCCACCGTCGAATCCGCGATCTGCTTGAGCATCTGCAAATGCTTGCGGCACGCGTCGCCAGCATCGGGGCCCTGCTGCGCTTCGATAAAGCTCAGACCCAGGCGCAATGCCGTCAGGGACTGGCCAAGCTCATCGTGCAGCTCGCGTGAGATCCGGGTGCGCTCCGCCTCGCGCACGGACTGCAGGTAGGCGGACAACTCACGCAACTGCGCGCGCGAGTCCAGCAGTTCCTGCTCGGAGCGCTTGCGGTCGGTAATGTCGCGCGAGATGCCGACCGTGCCGACGACCGCGCCGTCCTGGCCCCGAATCGGCATCTTGATCGTATCGAACCAGCGCAGGCTGCCGTCCTGGCCGTGACGGCATTCCTCATAGCGCCGGCGGATGCCGCTGGCCACCACGGCCTTGTCGGTGCCCAGGTAGACCTGTCCCCATTCCTCCGACCACACCTTGTCCGGCGTGCTGCCCAGGATCTCGGCCTCGGACCGCCCGCATGCGGCCATGAAGGCGTCATTGACCAGGACGTAGCGGGAGCCGACGTCCTTCAGCCAGGCCTGGTCGGGTATGTTGTTCAGGATGGCCCGCTGCAGGTCGACATACGTATCCATGACTTCTCCTTGCCGGGCCCTTGCCTTGCCGGCAGGCGCCCGATTCATGACAGACAAGTATCGATTCATGCATTGCACTCATCAGACGGCATGGCCTGCCTGCATCCCCTCGCAGACTATAGCCAGCAACCGGCGGCAATGCGCTTGTCGTTTTCCTCAATGGCTGGACGAAAGCGAACGTCCGGATCACAGAGCCTTGCGGCATGGTGTGGATCAAGGAGCTGTTTGGCAGTTCTTCCGTTCCGGTGGCGTGAAATCTCTGACCCGGGTTTAAGGCAAGCCTTATTGCCGCCGGACTGCGCCAAACCTATCGTAGTAGCGCAACTTCAACCGGCATGCCGGAAAGCCGGAGGGCCGGCCCGCAACCTGGCCGTTTGTGCACGCCGCGCATGCCATCACGGCGAGCCCTGCTATGAACGGAAAACAACTAATCAGCACCCTGCGCCACTGGCTGGTGGTACTTGCATGCTTTGCGGTCCCGCATTTCGCTCATGCGACCTGCAGTGCCACGCCGGCAATGCCATATCTGCAGGCACTAAGCAACATTGCCGTCGCCGCCAACCTTACCGTTGGCAGCACCATTCCCGGAACGGTGCACTACTATTCATTCAGCGGCACCTGTGCCTACGTGCCGCCGTACGTGGTGGCCGGCGCTCCCATCATCTCCTGCTACTACGGCAGCGGCACTGAAGTCATGCCCGGCGTCTACTCCACCGGCGTCGCCGGCATCGGCATCCGGCTGCGCAATGCCTCTGGCCAGCCCATGACGAATGCCGCTGGTGTCTGGTGCGATACCCGCGGCGCTAACCTGGGAAACCTGGACGCAAACCTGAACTATGCCGTGTCGGTATCGGTGGAATTTGTCAAGACCGGCCCGATCACCTCAGGCAATCTCGATCCAAGCCAGACCGAGTTCGGCTTCGGTGTCTACAACGGCAGCTTGGCCGGCGCGCTAGGCGGCTCTGGCAACAACTACATCGGCTTCTCCGGCAATGTGACCCCCCGGGAAATTGCCTGCAATCTCAACTACCCAACGGTGGTCAACTTGCCGACGATCAGCGCCAGCACGCTCGCGAGCGGGCGCGCGGGTGGCAGCACACCATTCGCCATCCAGTTGACCTGCAGCGGCGCGGCCATAGTCGGCATGACACTCGACGGCGCCGCAGGCACACCCGTGGTCTCGGCCGCAACCGGCATACTCGGCATCAGCGGTGGCGGGACGGGCGGCATGGCCAGTGGCGCTGGCGTGCAGATCGTCAATGCGAGCGGCACCGCGCCCGTTCCGCTGCAGGTGCGCAATGCGATGGGCAACATCACGGCCAACGTTCCCGCCACATACCGCTTCGGCGCGCGCTACATCGGACTGGGCGGCACGCCCTCCCCGGGGACGGTGTCGAGCGCGATGGTCTTTACCATGGATTATCAATAGCCGGCATGGAAGCGGCGCGCCGAAGGACTACAATAGCCGGCTGCAGTCCTTGAAGGCTTTCGCCATGTCTGACCATCCCCGCTTCACCATCAACCGTTCCATGGTCGCCCTGGTCCCGGAACAGCCGTTCCTGGACTGGATCCAGGCGGTCGATCCCCAGCCGGTGGCCGGCCTCACGCTAGAGCAGGTGCGCGAGGATCAGAGCGTGTTCCTGCTGCCGGAAGAACTGGCCGATACGCACGACAACGCCGTGCGCTGGGTCGAGAAGCGCTGGCAGGAATTCTTCGAATTCATGCTGGGCGAGTGGTTCGACGACTCGATGTGGCCCGAGGAACTGTCGCTGCAGATGTTCCGCGAGTGGTTCAGCGTGCGCTACCACTCGATGGTGTTCGACATGGCGCCTGACGTGCCGGTCATGCACGATGACTGGGACGACGCGGACGACGCGTCCGAGATGCTGCACTAGGGCCCGGATCGGGAACCCGACCGGCAGAGCTCCGGCCCGGGGTCAGCGTCGCCAGGGACGCCTCAGAGGAAGCGGTCGAGGATCTTGCGGCTGTGCTTGTCCAGCGCCATCAGGTCGCGGATCAGGTAGTGGATGCCGTGCGTGTCCGATATCAGCAGCGTGCTGCCGGCCAGGCGCCGGATCGCCTCTTCGCCGCGCAGCACCAGTTCGGTCTGGCCGCGATCGGTCTGCACCGTCCACACGCTGGGCGTGGCATAGGTCGACACGCTGACGATACGCTGAATCTCCGGCATGAACTCGCGCGAGGCGAGTTCCGCTTCGATCATGCTGCGCTCTGCCAGCGGCAAATCCTCCAGCCGCGGAATCCACACCACTTCATGCCCGTCGGTGCTCATCAGGCCGATGCCGCCCTGCGGTGCGGAAATCGGGAAGGCGCGCACCGGCACCACGCCTTCGTGGACGGTGCCGTCCTCGGCGATCAGGACCAGGCGGCCAAAACGATTGCGATCTAGCGTAAACATGGGCGTCGGCGTGGTGGCGGGGATGTCATTGGGCATTGGCGGCCTCCGGCGTTTCGATCGCTTCGTCTTCGCCGTCCTCGGTGTCGACATTGCGCGCCTGCGCCTGGTACAGCTTGTAGTACGCACCTTCGCGCAACAGCAGCTCATCATGGCTGCCGACCTCGACGATCTGGCCGCGGTCCATCACCACCAGCCGGTCGGCCTTGCGCAGCGTCGACAGGCGGTGCGCGATGGCGATGGTGGTGCGGCCCTGCACCAGGTTGTCGAGCGCCTTCTGGATTTCCTTCTCGGTGGCGGTGTCGACCGACGAGGTGGCCTCGTCCATGATCAGGATGCGCGGGTTGATCAGCAGTGCGCGCGCGATCGAGATGCGCTGGCGCTCGCCGCCTGACAGCGCCTGGCCACGCTCACCGACCAGCGAGTCATAGCCGTGCGGCAGGCGCAGGATGAACTCGTGCGCATGCGCGGCGCGCGCGGCGGCGATGATCTCTTCGCGCGTGGCGTCGGGCTTGCCGTAGGCAATGTTGTCGGCAATCGTGCCGAAGAACAGGAACGGCTCCTGCAGCACCAGGCCAATATGGCGGCGGTACTCCGACACCGGCAGCGAGCGGATATCGACGCCGTCGACGCGGATCGCGCCCTCGGAAACATCGTAGAAACGGCAGATCAGGTTGACCAGCGTGCTCTTGCCCGAGCCGCTGTGCCCCACCAGGCCAATCATCTCGCCCGGCTCGATCGACAGGTTCAGCCCGCGGATCACCGCGCGGTTACCGTAGCGGAAGCCCAGGTCGCTCATGTCGATGGCGCCTTCGACCTTGTCCAGCTTCGCCGGGCGCACCGGCTCCGGCACGCTCGACACATGGTCGAGGATGTCGAAGATGCGCTTGGCGCCGGCAGCGGCCTTCTGCGTCACCGAGACAATCCGGCTCATCGAATCCAGCCGGGTATAGAAGCGGCTGATATAGGTCAGGAACGCCACCAGCACACCCACCGTGATGGCGCTGTGCGACACCTGCCAGATGCCGAACACCCACACGATCAGCAGGCCGATCTCGGTCAGCAGGGTCACCGTCGGCGTGAACAGCGACCATACCGCGTTGACGCGGTCATTGATCGCCAGGTTGTGCTTGTTGGCCTCGCGGAAGCGCGACACCTCACGCTTTTCCTGGGCAAAGGCCTTGACCACGCGGATGCCGGGGATGGTATCGGCCAGCACATTGGTGATCTCGGACCAGATCCGGTCGATCTTCTCGAAGCCGTGGCGCAGGCGGTCCCGCACCAGGTGGATCATCCAGGCAATGAACGGCAGCGGCACCAGCGTGACCAATGCCAGCCACGGGTTGATCGATACCAGGATCACCGCCGTCATGAGGATCATCAGCACGTCGGTGGCAAAGTCCAGCAGGTGCAGCGACAGGAAGACGCAGATGCGGTCGCTTTCCGAGCCGATGCGCGCCATCAGGTCGCCGGTGCGCTTGCCCCCGAAGTATTCCAGCGACAGCTTTAGCAGATGTTCGTACGTGGTAGTGCGCAGATCGGCGCCGATACGCTCCGATACGCGCGCGAGCAGGTAAGTGCGCGCCCACCCCAGCGACCAGGCCACCAGCGCCGCCCCCAGCAATCCCGCCAGGTACAGACGCACCAGCCCGTAGTCGATTGGCACCCCGTTCTGGAACGGGATCAGCACCTTGTCCATCAGCGGCATGGTCAGGTACGGCGGCACCAGCGTGGCCGCGGTGGACAGCAGCGTCAGCAGGAAGCCCGCCAGCAGCTGCCACTGGTACGGCCGGGCAAAGCGCCACAGGCGCAGCAGCGCCCAGGTCGACGGCGGGGTTTCCAGCTCCCGGCTGCATTGGGGGCACTGTTCCTCGTCCGGCGGCAGCGGCGCCTTGCAGGTCGGGCACAGCACTTCGCCCGCCTCGCCGGCCGGGCGCGCGCCGGCGGCATCGCGCTGGAATTCGAACTGGTCGGCCAGCCGCAGCGCGGCCGGATTGTAACCAAGCGTGTATCGCCAGCTGGCCAGCCGGCCCTCTGGACCGCTCAGTTCCAGCGCGCCCACGCCCGCGTGGTCGGTGTGCGAGAGGCGCAGGGAGGTCCCGATGTTCCATTCCCGCACATTTTTTTCACCGGGAGCCCGGGCAACGATGCGCTGGTCGGTCACAACCAGCCACCCTTGGGTAAAATGCAGCTTCGCGTCGAGGTCCAGAACCAGTCCGGCCAGGACGGTCTCGCCGGGTCGGAGCCACGATCCGGATTCGGTCCGCCAGGGCTCGTCGGCAGCAGGGGCGGTAGGGACAGGCAGGGAGGACTGGGTCATGGATGGCGCGGCGTGCGTCCAGGGGGTACGGACATAACTTGAAACAAATTTAGGCCGGGCACGCTCTGGCGGCCCGCGAATTCGCCCGCAGTATACATAACGACGAACGCGCGGGTACTCCTGATGCACTGCACAATCACTTTTACACGAAGAAAGTCAACCCGCTCTGTGCTGTAACGTTACTGAAAGGTTAGGCTTCCATTTCTCGGGCGGTTCCGCCCACTGCCTCAAGCTAATTCAATGAAAAAGAAGGACATTGAGATTTTCGATGTCATGTCGCTGCGCGGCCCGAATATGTGGACATATCGGCCCGTACTGGAGGCATGGGTCGATATCGGGGAACTGGAGGACTTTCCCTCCAACACGATTCCGGGGTTCTACGAGCGCCTGTCGGCCTGGCTGCCGTCGCTGATCGAGCATCGCTGCAGTATCGGCGAGCGCGGCGGCTTCCTGCAGCGCGTGAAGGACGGCACCTGGCCCGGCCATATCCTGGAACACGTGACGCTTGAGCTGCAGAACCTGGCAGGCATGCCCGGCGGCTTCGGCAAGGCGCGCGAGACCCCGGTGCGCGGCGTCTACAAGGTGATCGTGCGCGCCTGGCACGAGCAAGTCACCCGCGTCGCCCTGTTCACCGCCCGCGACCTGGTCATGGCCGCGATCGAGGACCGTCCCTTCGACGTCCCCGCCGCCGTGGACAACCTGCGCCGCCTGGTGGACGAGCATTGCCTGGGCCCCAGCACCGCCTGCATCGTCGATGCCGCGGACGACCGCGACATCCCGGCGATCCGCCTGTCGGACGGCAACCTGGTGCAGCTGGGCTACGGCGCGCGCCAGCGCCGCATCTGGACCGCCGAGACCGACCGTACCAGCGCCATCGGCGAAAGCATCTCGCGCGACAAGGACCTGACCAAGAGCCTGCTTGAGTCCTGCGGCGTGCCGGTCCCCGAGGGCCGCATGGTCGATTCCCCGGCAGACGCCTGGGACGCCGCCGAGGACATCGGCGTGCCGGTGGTGGTCAAGCCCTATGACGGCAACCACGGCCGCGGCGTGTTCACCAACCTGATGACCCGCGAGGAAGTCGAGACCGCCTACGGCGTGGCCATCGACGAAGGCAACGGCGTCATCGTCGAACGCTTCATCCCCGGCAACGAGCACCGCCTGCTGGTGGTGGGCGGCCGCCTGGTGGCCGCCGCCATGGGCGAGACCGCGAGCGTGGTCGGCGACGGCAAGTCCACCATCGACGAGCTGATCGAGCTGCAGATCAATTCCGATCCGCGCCGCGGCACCACCGAGGATCATCCGCTGAACCGTGTGCGGCTGGACTCGGCCGCGCGCCTGGAACTGAAGCGCCAGGGCATGGACGCCAGCTCGGTACCGCCCGAAGGCCGCACCGTGCTGATCCAGCGCAACGGCAATGTCGCCTTCGACGTCACCGACCGCGTGCACCCGAGCGTCGCAGCGCATGCGGCGCTGGCCGCGCGCGTGGTCGGGCTGGACATCGCCGGCGTGGACCTGGTGGCCGAGGACATCTCGCGCCCGCTGGCCGAGCAGCGCGGCGCCATCGTCGAGGTCAACGCCGGCCCCGGCCTGCTGATGCATATCAAGCCGGCCGAAGGCACGCCGCGTCCGGTCGGCCGCGCCATCGTCAACCACCTGTTCCCTGAGTCCGATGACGACCAGGGCCGCATCCCGGTGGTGGGCGTGACCGGCACCAACGGCAAGACCGTGGTCGCGCGCCTGGTGGCGCGCCTGCTGCAGCTGTCGGGCAAGCATACCGGCCTGGCCTGCAGCGACGGGCTGTTCCTGGACCGCCGCCAGGTGGAAAGCGGCGACCGCGCCAACTGGGAATCGGGCCATCGCATCCTGATGAACCGCGCGGTCGAGGCCGCCGTGTTCGAGAACGACAGCGGCAGCATCCTCTCCGAAGGCCTGGCCTACGACCGCTGCCAGGTCGGCGTGGTCACCAATTTCGACCAGCCCGACCACCTCGGCGACTACTACGTCGAGGACGAGGACCGCATGTACAACGTGCTGCGCACGCAGGTCGACGTGGTGCTTGAGACCGGCGCGGCCGTGCTCAACGCGCGCGACGAACGCCTGGTGGAGATGGCCGGGCTGTGCGACGGCGACGTGATCTTCTTCGGCCTGACGCCGGAGCTGCCCGCGATCGTGTCGCACCGTGCCGCCGGCAAGCGCGCGGTGTACCTGCGCGAAGGCAAGATCGTGCTGGCCACCGGCAGCAGCGAAACCGCGCTGGTGGACGTGGCCGCGGTGCCGCTGACCTATGCCGGGCGCGTCGCGTTCCAGGTCGAGAACGTGCTGGCGGCCGTGGCCGCGGGCTGGGCGCTGGGCATTTCCAACGACCTGATCCGCGCCGGCGTGGTGACCTTCGATGTCGGCCAGGTCGACGTGCCGGGCCGCTTCACGCTGTTCGAGCGCAACGGCGCCACCGTGGTGGTCGACGACGCCCACAACGCGCCCGCGCTGGAAGCCCTGGCGACCGCGCTGGAGCGCTTCCCGGCCGAGCGCCGCATGGTGGTCTACGGCGCCGGCATGCAACGCCGCGACGAAGACCTGGTGCGCCAAGGCATGGCGCTGGGCCAGCATTTCGACCGCGTCTTCCTGTGCGAGGACCGCAGCGTCAAGCGCGCCCTGCCCGATGCCGAGGCGCGCGCGCTGCTCAAGCAGGGCCTGTACGAAGGCCGGCGCGTCACCAAGATCATCGACGAAGGCACGCGTGCCAGCGCCATTGAAACCGCCCTGAACCAGCTGGTGCCGGGCGACCTGCTGGTACTGCAGTGCGACGAGGCCGCCACCGGCGCCACCGTCGACCTGGTGCACCACTGGATGGGCCAGCCTGCGCGCCGCGCCTGACGCGGCCCCAAGCTCAACCGCGCATAGAAGACACGGAAACCGTTCTATGGAAGTCTCACGTATCCGGGCCCTGCGGGGCCCGAACCTGTGGTGCCGCCACACCGCCATCGAGGCGATCGTGGCCTGCCAGGATGCCACCAACATGCTGTCGGCGCTGCCCGGTTTTGAAGACCGGCTGCGCGCCCGTTTCCCCGAGATCGGGCCGCTGCGCCCGGACGAGGAGTCGGGCGAGCTGTCGCTGGCCCACGTGCTGGAAGTGACCGCGCTGCGCCTGCAGGCCGCTGCCGGCTGCCCGGTCACCTTCAGCCGCACCGCGCAGACGGTCGAGCCCGGCACCTACCAGGTGATCGTGCAATACAGCGAGGAAGAAGTCGGCCGGCTTGCGTTCGAGCTGGCCGAGGCCCTGTGCCGCGCCGCGCGCAACGACACCCCGTTCGACCTGGCCGACGCGCTGCACCGCCTGCGCGAGCTGGACGAGGACGTGCGCCTGGGGCCCAGCACCGGCTCCATCGTCTACGCCGCCGTGGCGCGCGGCATCCCCTACCGGCGCCTGACGCAGGGCTCGATGGTGCAGTTCGGCTGGGGCAGCAAGCAGCGCCGCATCCAGGCCGCCGAGACCGACCGCACCAGCGCCGTGGCCGAATCGATCGCGCAGGACAAGGACCTGACCAAGACCCTGCTGCACGCCGCCGGCGTGCCGGTGCCGCTGGGCCGCTCGGTGCGCAGCGCCGAAGAGGCCTGGGCCGCAGCGCAGGAAATCGACGCCCCGGTGGTGGTCAAGCCGCGCGACGGCAACCAGGGCAAGGGCGTGGCGGTGCGCATCCGCACCCGCGAGGAAGTGATGACGGCCTACGAGGTCGCCTCGGACATCAGCTCGGATGTGATCGTCGAGCGCTATATCCCGGGCCATGACTTCCGCCTGCTGGTGGTCGGCAAGCAGCTGGTGGCGGCCGCGCGCCGCGATCCGCCGCAGGTCATCGGCGACGGCGTGCATACGGTGCGCCAGCTGGTCGAGGAAGTGAACCGCGACCCGCGCCGCGGCGAAGGCCATGCGACCTCGCTGACCAAGATCCGCTTTGACGACATCGCGCTGGCCACGCTGGCCAAGCAGAACCTGACCGCCGATTCCGTGCCGGCCAACGGCACGCGCGTGGTATTGCGCAACAACGCCAACCTGTCCACCGGCGGCAGCGCCACCGACGTGACCGACGACGTCCACCCGGACATCGCCGCGCGTGCCGTGGCGGCGGCGCAGATGGTGGGCCTGGACATCGCCGGCGTCGACGCCGTGTGCGAGACCATGCTCAAGCCGTTCGAGGAACAGGCCGGCGGCATCGTCGAGGTAAACGCCGCGCCGGGCCTGCGCATGCACCTGCAGCCGTCTTACGGCAAGGGCCGCGCGGTCGGCGAAGCCATTGTCTCGACCATGTTCTCCGATGGCGACGATGGCCGCATCCCGGTGGTGGCCGTGTCCGGCACCAACGGCAAGACCACCACGGTCCGGCTGATCACCCACATCATGGCCACCAGCGGCCTGCGCATGGGCATGACCGGCACCGATGGCGTGTATATCCAGGGCGAGCGCATCGACACCGGCGACTGCAGCGGCCCGCGCAGCGCGCGCAACGTGCTGCTGCACCCGGACGTGGACGCCGCCGTGTTTGAAACCGCGCGCGGCGGCCTGCTGCGCGAAGGCCTGGCATTCGACCGCTGCGACGTGGCGGTGGTGACCAACGTGGGCGAAGGCGACCACCTGGGCCTGTCCTACATCAACTCGGTGGAAGACCTGGCGGTGCTCAAGAGCGTGATCGTGCAGAACGTCGCGCCGCACGGCATGGCGGTCCTGAACGCAGCCGACCCGATGGTGGTGCGCATGGCCGACGCCTGCCCCGGCAGCGTCACCTTCTTCGCCCACGATCCCAACCAGCCGGCCATGGCCACGCACCGCGCGCAGGGCAAGCGCGTGGTGTTCGTGGACGGCGCCGACATCGTCGCGTCCGAAGTCGATACCGAAGTGCGCATCGCTCTGGCCGAGATCCCGCTGACGCGCAACGGCACCATCGGCTTCCAGGTCGATAACGCGATGTCGTCGATCGCGGCCGCGTGGGCGCTGGGCATCGACTGGTCGATCATCCGCCGTGGCCTGGCCACCTTCGTCAACGACGCGCAGACCGCCCCGGGACGCTTCAACGTGTTCGACTACCGCGGCGCCACGCTGATCGCCGACTACGGCCACAACCCGGATGCCATCCTGGCGCTGTGCAACGCTGTCGAGACCATCCCGGCCAAGCGGCGCATGGTGGTGATCAGCGGCGCGGGCGACCGCCGCGACGACGACATCCGCCGCCAGACCCAGATCCTGGGCGGCGTGTTCGATGAAGTCATCCTGTACCAGGACCAGTGCCAGCGCGGCCGCGCCGACGGCGAGGTGCTGGCGCTGCTGCGCGAAGGCCTGCAGGGCGCGCAACGCGCCGGCCAGGTCGAGGAGATCCGTGGCGAGTTCCTCGCCATCGATACCGCGCTGTCGCACCTGCAGCCGGGCGACCTGTGCCTGGTCCTGGTGGACCAGGTGGAAGAGGCGCTGGGGCATATCGCCAGCCGCATCGCGCAGGGCTGACCGGCCCGGCGATAAAAAAAAGGCCAGCTCGGCGGAGCTGGCCTTTTTCTTTGCGCGCCGATCAGTGGCGCCCGGGCAGCGACAAGCGCCGCTCCAGCATATGCTGCACGCCCGACAGCCCGGTGCTCAGCACCCAGTAGATCGCCGCTACCGCCAGGTACAGAGGCAGCGGCTGGTAGGTGGCCGCGATCACCTCCTGCGCAGTGCGCAGCAGCTCGGTCACGGTGATGACCGATACCAGCGAGGTGTCCTTGATCAGGCTGATCAGGCTGTTGGACAGGCTTGGCACCGCCAGCCGCAGCGCCTGCGGGCCGATCACGTAGCGCAGTGCCTGCACCGGCGTCAGGCCCAGGCTGTAGGCTGCCAGCCATTGGCCGCGCGACACGCCCAGGATGGCCCCGCGCATGCTCTCGGACAGGTAGGCGCCGACGTTCAGGCTCAGCGTCAGCACGCCCGCGGGGGTGGGCTCCAGCGCGATGCCGATGCCCGGCAGCCCGTAGTAGACGACAAAGATCTGCACCAGCAGCGGCGTGCCGCGCATGATGCTGACGTAGGTGCGCGCCACCGCCTTGAGCACGCGGCTATGGCTGATGCCCATCAGCGCCACCACCGTGCCCAGCATCAGCCCGAACACCATCGACCACAACGCGAACTTGATGGTCAGCAGCGCGCCCTGCAGCAGCACGGGCATGGAGTCGATGACGAGTTGGAGAGCTGGCATAAGGAAGGCTGAGGCGTGAACAATGAACGCGTGGCGCAAATGGCAAACGGCGCGGCAGCCCTCTGGCCGCCGCGCCGCGACATGATACCGCCCGGCTTACTTCACAGGCTTACTTCACCGGCTTGGTCACATCGGTGCCGAACCACTTCACCGACAGCTTGTTGAGTGTGCCGTCTTTGCGCAGGTCATCCAGCGCATGGTTGATGGCCTGCGCAAACTTGGGATTGTCCTTGCGGAACGGGATGGCGACTTCCGAACCCGCACCCGGCACCACCGCGCCCGGGCGCAGCGGCAGGTTGGCCGTCTTGATCAGGTAGCCCACCATCAGCCGGTCATTGAGCGCGGCATCCACGCGCTGCGCCGCCAGGTCGCGCAGGTATTCGGGCGCGCCGGGGTAGGTCTTGACGTCGATGCCCGCCACGGACTTGGCCAGGTCGTTGTAGTTGCTGCCCAGGCTGACGCCGAGCTTGTGGCCCTTGAGCGCTTCCAGCGACTTGAACTCGCGCTTGTCATCCTTGCGCTGGATCAGCTGCGCTTCGGAGTAGACATAGGGCGTGGAGAAATCCAGCACCTGCTTGCGCTGCGCCGTGGCGGCAACCTGGTTGACGATGACATCGAACTTGCCGGCCTGCAGGCCGGCAATGATGCCGCTCCACTCGGTGGTGACGAACTCCGGCTTCACGCCCAGCTTGCCCGCCACCGCACGCGCCACGTCCACGTCAAAGCCTTCCAGCTCGTTCTTCGCGCCGCGGAAGCCGAACGGCGGATAGGTGCCCTCCAGGCCGATCCTGAGCACGCCGGCCTGCCTGACGGTATCGAGCAGGTCGGCGGCCTGCGCCGCGGTGGACGCCAGCCCGGCGCCGGCAAGCAGCGAGGCAGCCAGCAGGGATTTGAGCCAGCCAGTACGAATCGATCGCATATGTTCTCCAGTGGATGCGGATAAGCAGTATGGGGGGCAGACAGAGCCGGAGGCCGCTTGTGAGGGCCGCCGGCCAGTTGTGCTGCTATGAGCCTATATCGGCCTCAACACTACCGCAAACACTATCGAGCGCTAAATATTGATTCATTATGGCTAAATAACCACCGGACCTGATACGCCCCTGCGTTGGCGCCCTGCCCTTACTGGTAGGCCTTGTCGTTGGGCGCCGCGAACAGCGCCTTCATGTCGGCCGAGAGCGGGTAGTTCATGTTGATGCCGCGCGGCGGAATCGGCGACATGAACCACTTGTTGTACAGCTTCTCGGCACGGCCGCTGGTCTGCAGGTCTGCGATCACGCCATCGGCCAGCTTCTTGAACGAGGGATCGTCCTTGCGGAACATGCAGGCGTAGTTCTCGGTCTGCAGCGGCGCGCCGACCACCACCCAGTCGGCTGCGCTCTTGGCCTTGGTGCGCTCGCCGTACAGCAGCGGCTCGTCCATGACGAAGGCAGCGGCACGGCCGGTCTCCAGGATCAGGAAGGACTGGCCGTGGTCCTTGGTGCTGATCAGGTTCATGTTCATGGCCTTCTCGCCGTTCATCTTGACCAGCAGGCGCTCGCCGGTGGTGCCGGCGGTGGTGACCACATTGCGGTCCTTCAGGTCAGTGAACTCCTTCACGCCCGAATCCTTCCTGGTCAGCATCTTGATGCCGTAGACAAACATGCTGTTGGAGAACGCCACCTGCTTCTGGCGCTCCAGGTTGTTGGTGGTGCTGCCGCATTCGATGTCGATGGTGCCGTTCTGCACCAGCGGGATGCGGTTCTGCGAGGTGATCGGGGTCAGGCGCACCTGCAGGCCGGGCATCTTCAGTTCGCTCTTCACCTTGTCGACAATCTGCAGCAGGATCTCGTGCGAATAGCCCATGACCTCCTTGCCATCGGTGTATGAGAACGGGATCGACGATTCGCGATAGCCAAGCGAGATCACGCCGCTGTCCTTGATCTTCTTCAGCGTGTCGCCATCGGCGGCATGGGCGGCGCCGGCGGCCAGCAGCAGCGTGGCGGCCGCAAGCGCGCGGCGGGTCGCGGATCGGTGGGTGTGCAGTGATTGCATGTGGCGCTCCTTGTAGTGGGGCTTGGTCATTGAGGCATGTTTCGTGGACGGCGTCGTGGCTTGCGGACGCACGGGTACGGCATGAACCAACACTTGCCTGCGGCGCTAGCGGGACAGGACACTAGGCGCACACAGCATCAAAATCCTCTGCTTCGATGGCCGGACGGCGCCCTGCCAGCCGGTCGGCCAGCAGGCCGGCGCTGCCCATCGCCAGCGTAAAACCGAGTGCGCCGTGGCCCAGGTTCAGCCATAGCCCGGACACGCGCGACGGCCCCACCAGCGGCAGGCCGTCCGGCGTGGCCGGGCGCAGCCCGGCCCACGGCTGCAGCTGCGCCAGCGGCAGCTCGGGCACGATGCCCTCGAACAGCGCGCGTGTCTGTGCCACCAGCGTGCCGACCCGCTCCGGGTCGATGCGGGTGCCGCCGCGCACCAGGTCGGCCATGCCCGCCACCCGCAGTGTATTGCCGATGCGCGCGTAGACGATCTTGTTGGCAAAGTCCGTCACGCTGATATGCGGCGCGCGCGTGCCGCTGGCCAGCGGCACCGTGATGCTGTAGCCCTTGAGCGGCCACAGCATCGGCCGCACGCCCAGCGGGCGCAGCAGCGGCACGCTGCCGATGCCGCCGGCCACGATCACCACGTCGGCCGGCACCACGCCGCTGGCGGTCCGCACGCCGGTCACGCGCCCGCCCTGCTGCACCAGCTCTTGCACCACGGTGCCGAAGCGCATCGACACCCCGGCGTGCGCCCCGTCTTGCAGCAACCGTGCCAGCGACAGGCAGAAGCGGTGGCAGTCGCCCACTTCCTCGCTCGGCGTGTAGATGGCGCCGGCAATCTCGTTGCGGATGCCGGCCAGCGCGGGCTCCAGCGCCACGCAGGCATCGCGGTCCAGCGCCTGCTGCTCGCAACCCAGGCTGGCCTGGTAGTCCAGCAGCCGGCAGGCCGCGTCGAACGCCGCCGCATCGCGGTGCACAACCAGTTTGCCGCGCCGCGCAAAATCGAAACCGGCGCCAACATCGTCATGCTGGTGCCGGGCCACGAAGGCCTGCATCAGGTCGCGTGAATAGAACCCCAGCCGCAGCAGCTTGCGCGTGGTGGCTTCACTGGTGGCGGCATTGCAGGCGCCCATGAAGGCTGCCAGCCAGCGCCACTGCGCCGGGTCGGCCGCGGGCCGGAAGCGCATCGGCGAATCGCGCCGCAGCAGCCAGCCCGGCACCTTGGCCATCACGCCCGGCCCGGCCAGCGGCGCCACATAGCTGTAACTGAGCTGCCCGCCATTGGCAAAGCTGGTCTCCTCGGCCGGCCCGTCGTGGCGCTCCAGCACCGTCACCTGGTGGCCGTCTTCGGCCAGGCGCCACGCCGTCGTCATGCCGACCACGCCGGCGCCCACGATCACTACCTGCATTGCCATCCCTTGATTGCTTTTTCCCGATCCGGCAAAGCGTAGTGCAGGCGGCGCGGATTGCCCAATGCGAATACGTGCCAGAATATGTCATCAGGCTATGGATGCCTGCCCGCTTCCCGGATTGCCATGCGCTTGCGCCAGATCGAAGTCTTCCGCGCCGTGATGCTGACCGGCACCGTCAGCGAGGCCGCGCGCCTGCTGCACGTGTCCCAGCCGGTGGTCACGCGCGTGCTGCAGCACGCCGAGGCCTCGCTCGGCTTTCGCCTGTTCGAGCGGGTGCGCGGCCGGCTGCAGGCCACGCCCGAGGCCAATGCGCTCTATGGCGATGTCGAAAGGCTATATGGCGAGATCGAGCGCGTGCGCCGGGTCTCGGAAAGCCTGCGCCACAAGGGCGCCGGGCGGCTGCGCGTGGCCGCCACCCCCAGCCTGGCCAATCCGCTGCTGGTGCCGGCGGTGCGGCGCTTCTACGCGCGCCACCCGGACACGCAGGTGCAGGTGCTGACCCACCATACCGACGAGATCGTCGGGGCGCTGCTGGCCAACCAGATCGACCTGGGCTTTGCCTTTGCGCCGCCGGGCCACGAGGCCATTTCCAGCGAGCCGGTGGCCAGCGGCCGCATGCTGCTGGCGGTGCCGCGCGGCCAGCCGCTGCCCGCCGGCGGGCGCCGCCAGGTGGTGCCGATGCAGCGGCTGATGGAGCGCGCCTTCATCGGCTATGACGACAACAGCTCGCTCGGGCTGCTGGTGCGCCAGACCCTGGCCCGGCACGCGCTGGAGCCGCGCTCGACGCTGGAGGTGCAGACCTATTCGCTGGCGCTGGCCCTGGTCGATGCCGGGCTGGGCGTGACCCTGCTGGACCAGTACACCGCGCTCAGCGCCAGCCCGGAGCGCGTCGCGCTGCACGACGTGGCGCCGGTGCTGCCGTTCGAGATCCAGATGCTGCGCGCCAGCCACCGCGCCGGCTCCAGCCTCGCCGACGACCTGCGCGCGCAGTTTGCGCTGGCCGCCGCGGAACTGGCCGCAACGCTGCCGCAGCGGCTGGAAGCGCCAGCCGCCAGCTTTGACGCCACGCCCCGGAGCCGCGATCGGGGTCCGCCTGATGTCTGATTGATGTCCGATTGACAGCCGCGCGCGGCGTGCACCATCATCAAGCCGCCTGCAGGCACAACCTGCGTGCGCCAAACCGCCTATGTTCGTCCTGACCCTGATCGCCCTTGTCCTTGTCAGCGCCTTTTTCTCGGTCTCCGAGATCGCGCTGACCGCCGCGCGCCGCACCAAGCTGCAAGTCTTGTCGGAGCGCGGCGATGGCCGCGCCACGCGCGTGCTGCGGCTCAAGGAAGAGCCCGGGAATTTCTTCACGATCGTGCAGATCGGCGTCAACAGCGTGGCCATCCTGGCCGGTATCCTCGGCGAGAAGCATGTGTCGGACCTGCTGCTGGAAACGCTGTCGCCCTATATGCAGGTGATCCACGCCCAGCGCGTGGCCAATATCGGCTCGTTCCTGATCGTGACGCTGCTGTTTATCCAGTTCGCCGACCTGATCCCCAAGCGCATCGCCATGACCTTCCCCGAGCGCTGCGCGGTGGCGGTGATCGACCCGATGCTGACGCTGCTGCGCGTGCTCAAGCCGCTGGTCTGGATCTTCAACGCCGCCGCCGATGCCACGCTGCGGCTGCTGCGCCTGCCGACCAAGCCGGTCGACCAAATCACCACCGAGGACATCGCCGCGATGGTCGATGCCGGCGCCGAAGCCGGCGTGCTGCACAAGCATGAACTCCACCTGATCGAGAACGTGTTCGAGCTCGAGTTCAAGAGCATTACCGCGATCATGACGCCGCGCGACGACGTGGTCTACCTGAGTCTCGACGAACCCGCCGACAGCGTGCGCCGCAAGCTGGTCAACCAGCCGCACGCGCAATACCCGGTGTGCGGGCACGACCTCGACGACGTGCAGGGCTATATCGATTCCAAGGACATCCTGCAGCTGCTGCTGGCCGACGAGAGCGCCACCGTGATCAACAATATCGGCCGCCACCACGACAAGAACGTGCTGGTGATCCCCGACACGCTGACCCTGTCCGAGGCGCTCACGCGCTTCCGCGAGATGCACCAGAACTTTGCCGTGGTGATGAACGAATACGGGCTGGTGGTGGGCGTCGTCACGCTGGACGATATCGTCGGCGCGCTGATGGGAGACATCCTGTATTCCAGCGAGGACGAGCAGATCGTGCGGCGCGACGACAGCTCCTGGCTGGTCGACGGCCTCACCCCGCTGGTGGACCTGAAGAAGGCGCTGGATCTGGACACCCTGCCCGGCGAGGACTATGTCGACACCGCGGCCGGGCTGGTAATCTATTCGCTCAAGCGCATCCCGAAGAAATCCGAGTCGATCACCGTGGCGGGCTATCGCTTCGAAGTGCTGGACATCGACCATCACAAGATCGACCAGCTGCTGGTGTCGCGCCTGCCGCAGGCGCCGGAAGCCGAAGCGCCAGCACGGCTGGCGTAGGCGCGACGGCCTGCCGGTAGCGCTCCAGCGTATCCGGCAGCCGGAACCACGCCACATAGCTGAACGCCACCACCACCGCTGCCGCCGCCACCGCGCCCAGCCGCCATGGCGCCACCGATTCCTTCGGCGCCGGCACGTGCAGCGTGCGGTAAGCCGTGCCGAGCAGCGCGATCCATGCCAGCCCCAGCGCATAACCTGCAGCGACGTCCGACAGCCAGTGCATGCCCAGGTACAGCCGCGATACCCCGATCGCCGCCACCGCCACCACGGTCAGTGCCAGCACCGGGATGCGCACGCGCCACGGCTGGCGCAGGCACATCAGGAAGGCCAGGAAGCCATAGGTGACCATGCTGCTGGTGGCGTGTCCGCTGGGGAAGGAATACGATTCCAGGCCGCTGTAGATGCTGGCCGGGCGCACGCGCGCCATGCCCAGCTTGAGCGCCATCACGCAGGCGCGCGCACCCAGCAACGCGGCGGCCCAGTACAGCGCCACGGTCCAGGCGCGCCGCCAGCACAGCCACGCGAACACCGCCACGCCCACCGCCAGGGAAATGCGCGCGCCGCCCAGTTCGGTCACTGCCACCATTGCGATATCAAGCCAGTCGGTACGCAAGGCACGCAGCCATGCAAACACGATCTGGTCGATGCGCACCACGCCCCCCCTTTCGGCGACCTCGCCGGCCAGCCAGAACAGGGCGCTGCCGCAGGCCAGCAGCACGGCACCGGCCAGCAGCACCACCAGCAGCTCGGCCATGTCGCGTTCGAGCACGCGCAGCGTGAGCGTGCTCAGCCGGCGCGGCTGTGCGGCCACGCGCGCGGACAGTGCGCCGGCCCCCCACACGCGCCACCGGTCCAGCCAGCGCACCACCGGCCGCAACAGCGCCACCAGCAGCGGCACCAGGCTCAGCAGCAGCACCGTCACCAGCGTGAACAGCGCCAGCAGCCCGAGCGCCGTGCCCGGCGTGAGCCAGGCCTCGGCGAAGGCGCTCGCGCGTGCCGGCACGTCAATCACGGGACGCGCCCGCGGCGCCGACGATGCGGGCGATATTGGCGCGAGCCGGCGCCTCGCAGTCGGCAAAGGCGTCGGTCAGGAAGAGTCGCGGGCGCTGCGCCAGCTTGCCCAGGAACGCCGCGCGGCGGCGCATGAATTCAGTCTCCAGCGCCTCCCCCTTGAGACCGGTGCGCGCGGCCAGCAAGGCGCGGTTCTCGGCGAACACGTCCTGGCTATGGGCATCGAGCATTTCCGGCGCCGCGGCCAGCCTGAGCAGGTCGAGATCGAGCACGGTGTCGGCGCCGGCAATGCTCGGGCCATGGCCGCGCGTATCGAGCACGATCTGCGCGGCACGGTCCAGCACCGCGCGGTCCTCGCCGGGCGCCACCGTTTCGATCAGCGCGGCTGAGGCGGCTTCGTTGTGCTCGCATCCCGCCACATAGACCGCGTCGTGGCACAGCACCGCCAGCGCCTGCGCGCGGTCCAGCGCAATGCCGCGCACGTGGGCGGTCTCGAACATCTCCAGGATATGGCGGCGGTCGTGGTAGTGCCGGTACGGCGTGTCGTGCAGCGCCAGCACATCGAGCACCGCCTGGCGCGGCAGGAAGTCCAGGCAGGCCAGCGCCGCGGGCCAGGCGGGCGCAAAGCGCGGCACCTCGCCCTGCGGCGTGGCCACCGGTTCGCTGAACACATCGGAGCGGCGCACCCACAGCAATGAGGGATCGCGCATCGCGCGATAGACCACCACCGGCGCGAGATCGGCCTCGAAGCGGCCGATGCCGACTGCCGTGTAGGCGCCGCCCTTGTAGTGTCGGTACGGCATGCCGGCGACCAGGTTGGGGTCGGCCGGCAGTTCGGCCGGATCGCCGTGGAAGACCGGTGCTGGGGGTTGGCTGGCGGGTGGCTGTGTCATGGTGCGGCATCCTGCGTTGCGGATCGCCATGATAGTGCACCTGGCAGTGCGTCCGGTATGGAGGCCGGTGCGGCGGCCCATGCCCGCCGCATGAAAACCGGCCGCGGAAAAAACAAAACCGACGCGCACTGTCGTGGGCGTCGGCCTGAGTTTTACTACACTGTTGTTGCCTGCCGGTGGTCGATTCCGACAGCTTCTTGTTTTGGCGGAGAGGGTGGGATTCGAACCCACGGTACCGTCGCCGGTACGCCTGATTTCGAGTCAGGTACATTCGACCACTCTGCCACCTCTCCGGTAACTTGTTGCCGTGTGGCGAAACCAAGATTATAGCCATGTCCGGCCAGCCGATGCAATAGGCTGGCAGCGGATTTTTTCGGTTCGCTTTACAGCTCCGGTTCCAGGCGGGTGATGCCGCCCATGTACGGCTGCAGCGCGGCCGGCACCGTGACCGAGCCGTCTGCGTTCTGGTAGTTCTCAAGGATCGCCACCAGCGTGCGGCCCACGGCCAGCCCGGAGCCGTTGAGGGTGTGCACCAGCTCCGGCTTGCCCTGCCCCGCGCGCATGCGCGCCTGCATGCGGCGCGCCTGGAAGTCGCCCATGTTCGAGCACGAGCTGATCTCGCGGTAGGTGTTCTGCGCGGGGATCCACACTTCGAGGTCGTAGGTCTTGGTGCTGCCGAAGCCCATGTCGCCGGTGCACAGCACGATGGTGCGGAACGACAGCTCCAGCTTCTTCAGGATTGCCTCGGCGTGGCCGGTCAGTTGTTCCAGCGCCTCGAACGACTGCGCGGCCGGCACCACCTGCACCAGCTCGACCTTGTCGAACTGGTGCTGGCGGATCATGCCGCGCGTGTCCTTGCCGTACGAGCCGGCCTCCGAGCGGAAGCACGGCGTATGCGCGACAAAGCGCAGCGGCAGCTTCTCGCCGGCGACGATGGCGTCGCGCACGATATTGGTCAGCGGCACCTCGGCGGTCGGGATCAGATAGAAGTTCTCGATGCGCTCGCCGTCTTCGCTGCCGACCTTGCGCGGCACCTTGAACAGGTCTTCCTCGAACTTGGGCAGCTGGCCGGTGCCGCGCATCGAGGCGGCGTTGACCATGTACGGCACGTACATCTCGGTGTAGCCGTGTTCCTGCGTATGAATGTCGAGCATCAGCTGGACCAGCGCGCGGTTCATGCGCGCCAGGCCGCCACGCAGCATCGAGAAGCGCGAACCGGTGACCTTGACCGCGGTGTCGAAGTCCAGGCCCAGCTTCTCGCCCACGTCGACGTGGTCGCGCACGGCGAAATCGAACTGGCGCGGCTCGCCCACGCGGCGCACTTCGACGTTCTGGGTTTCGTCATTGCCCACCGGCACGCTTTCATGCGGCAGGTTGGGGATGGCCAGCATCAGCTCGGCCAGGTGCGCCTGGATCTCGTCCAGCCGCGCGGCCGAGGCCTTGAGCGTGTCGCCGATGCCGCCCACTTCCGCCATCACGGCCGAGGCGTCCTCGCCCTTGCCCTTGAGCATGCCGATCTGCTTGGACAGGCTGTTGCGGCGGGCCTGCAGTTCCTCGGTCTGGGTCTGCAGTTGCTTGCGTTCGGCCTCAAGTGCCTGGAACGCCGCAACGTCGAGTTGGTAGCCGCGCGTGGCAAGGCGTTGCGCCACGGCGTCGATGTCTTTGCGGAACAGCTGGATGTCGAGCATGTTGCTTTGGTGAAGTGCAGGGCCAGCGACATGCCGGCGGACCCGCCATTTTACTGCACCGGCCCCGTCCGGCGCGAACCGGGCGATGCCAGGCCAGAGGGCCGTGTCGCCGGCTCACGCCACCGCTCACTCCCCGCCCTTGCCGCCGTCCTTTGCCTTGGCCACGCGCTGCTCGCGATGCCAGGCGGCATCCAGCTCGCGCAGGTGGCGCAGCTTCTCGGCAATCTTGCCCTCCAGCCCGCGCGGCACCGGCTGGTACCAGTCCTGGGCCTTGAGGTCGTCCGGGAAGTAGTGCTCGCCGGCGGCGTAGGCCTCGGGCTCGTCGTGCGCGTAGCGGTAGGCGTGGCCGTGGCCAAGCTCCTTCATCAGCTTGGTCGGCGCGTTGCGCAGGTGCACCGGCACCGCGCGCGACTTGTCCTTGCCGACGAAGGCGCGAGCCGCGTTGTAGGCGTTGTAGCCGGCGTTGGACTTGGGCGCCACGGCCAGGTAGATCAGGGCCTGGCCCAGCGCCAGCTCGCCCTCGGGCGAGCCAAGGCGCTCATAGGTCTCGGCCGCGTCCAGCGTGATGCGGGCGGCACGGGGATCGGCCAGGCCGATATCCTCCCACGCCATGCGCACGATGCGCCGCGCCAGGTAGCGCGGGTCGGCGCCGCCGTCGATCATGCGGCAGAACCAGTACAGCGCCGCGTCCGGGTCCGAGCCGCGCACGGACTTGTGCAGCGCGCTGATCTGGTCGTAGAAGGCGTCGCCGCCCTTGTCGAAGCGGCGCAGGTTTTCCGACAGCGCGCTGCCCAGCAGCGCGGTATCGATCTGCGCGGCGCGGGCGGTGCGCGCGGCGCGCGCCACGATCTCGATATTGTTCAGCAGCTTGCGCCCGTCGCCATCGGCCGAGGCCACGATCAGCTGCAGCGCTTCATCCTGCCAGCTCAGGTCGCCCGCCTGTGCGCCAAGTTCTTCGCTGGCGCGCAGCGCCAGCTGGGTCAGCTCGGCATCGTCCAGGCTCTTGAGCACATAGACCGCCGCGCGCGACAGCAAGGCGCCGTTGACTTCGAACGAGGGGTTCTCGGTGGTGGCGCCGATAAAGGTGAAGAGCCCGCTTTCCACATGCGGCAGGAAGGCATCCTGCTGGCTCTTGTTGAAGCGATGGACCTCGTCGACGAATACCAGCGTGCGCCGCCCGTGCGCGCGGAACTGCTCGGCGCGCTCGACCGCCTCGCGGATGTCCTTGACCCCCGACAGCACCGCCGACAGCGCGATGAACTCGGCGTCGAAGGCACTGGCCATCAGCCGCGCCAGCGTGGTCTTGCCCACGCCCGGGGGGCCCCACAGGATCATCGAATGCGGCTCGCCGGACTCGAACGCCACGCGCAGCGGCTTGCCCGCACCGAGCAGGTGCTGTTGCCCGATCACCTCGTCGATGGTGCGCGGGCGCAGGCGCTCGGCCAGCGGTTGCCGGGAACGGTCGGGAGTATCGGAAAACAGCGTGTCCGCCACGGTATTCAAGCCTTGTGAATGCAGAACGCCACAGTGTAGACCATCGGCGCCCTGCCCCTGCGTGGCAGGCTAGGCGGCAAATGCCACCACGTCCTCGATCTCGACACGGATGCCGATGCGCTCGCCCACGGCATGGTTGTGGTGGGACGGCACCAGCGCCAGCACGCGGCCGCCGCTGGCCAGGCGCAGCGTGTACAGGATCTCGGCGCCGCGGAAGGCCTTGTGGACCACCTCGGCGCGCATCGGGCTGGCGTCGTCGTGGACGATGTCATCGGGGCGCACCAGCACGTCGACGGCGGCGCCGGCGGGCAGCGCCAGCGGCGCCGCGGGGCGCAGCAGGCCCAGTTCCAGTTCAATCTCCGCGGTCCCGCGCAACCGCCCCGCCATCAGCACGCCCTGCCCGATAAAGCCCGCGACAAAGCGCGATGTCGGCCGGTGGTAGAGGTCGTGCGCGCTGCCCCACTGCTCGATCACCCCGTCGTGCATGACGCCGATCTCGTCGGCCATGGCAAAGGCCTCGTGCTGGTCGTGGGTGACCAGGATCGCGGTGGTGCCCTGCGCCTTCAGGATCGCGCGCACCTCCAGGCTCAGGCGTTCGCGCAGGTCGACGTCGAGGTTGGAGAACGGCTCGTCGAGCAGCAGCAGCTCCGGGCGCGGTGCCAGCGCGCGCGCCAGCGCCACGCGCTGCTGCTGGCCGCCGGACAGCTCATGCGGATACTTGCGGCCCGCGCCGGCCAGTCCGACCAGCTGCAGCACCTCGTCCACGCGCGCCGCGCGCCCGGCGCGGCTGGCCCGCACCAGGCCGAAACCCACGTTGGCCGCCACGTCCAGGTGCGGGAACAGCGCATAGTCCTGGAACACCATGCCGATGCGGCGCTGCTCCGGCGCCAGCATCGCCCCGGACGACGACACGACCTGCCCGTCCAGCACGATGCGGCCATCCTGCAGCGGCTCGAAACCGGCGATGGCGCGCAGCACCGTGGTCTTGCCGCAGCCGCTGGGCCCCAGCAGGCAGGCGATATTGCCGCGCGCCACCGAGAACGACAGCCCCTTGACCACCACATGGCGGCCAAAAGCGTGACGGATCTGGTCGACCTCGATGACAGCGGCGCCAGCGCCAGTGACGTCAGCAACGCCTGCGCGGGTCGCCGGCCGGCTGCGGGCCTGGGCGCCGGGCAAGCGTGAATAGGAATCGGTTCGCATGTGCGCATTATAGGGACGCGGCCGGGGCCGGGAGCGCCTTTCGGGGCAAATGCGTGCCCCACATTGCTAGAATGCGGCAGCCCGCACGCTGTGCGCGGCACTTCCGCCCACTTTCCGACGCATGCTCCTGTCCAGCCGCCGCCGCTTCCATCCCCTGACCCTGGCCACCCTGGTGATGGCGCTGCTGATCGCCGTGCCGGTGCTGGTGATCGCCTCGGCAGTGCTGCTGCCTGCCGGCGACACCTGGCGCCACCTGATCGACACGGTGCTGGCGGAATACGTGCTCAACACCGTCTGGCTGCTGTGCGGCGTCGCCGTGGGCGTATTGCTGCTGGGGGTGACCACCGCCTGGCTGGTATCGACCTACCGTTTCCCGGGCCACGCCGTGATGGAATGGGCGCTGGTCTTGCCGATGGCGATGCCCGCCTACGTGATCGCCTATGCCTACACCGACGCGCTGCAGTTTGCCGGGCCGGTGCAGGGCTGGCTGCGCGAGCTGACCGGCTGGAAGGCGCGCGAGTACTGGTTCCCGGATATCCGCTCGCTGGGCGGCGCCATCGCCCTGTTCTCGCTGGTGCTGTACCCCTACGTCTACCTGACCGCGCGCGCCGCCTTCCTGCAGCAGACCCAGAACACGCTGGAAGCCGCGCGCCTGCTCGGCCACGGCACCTGGAGCCGGCTCTGGCGCGTGGTGCTGCCGCTGGCGCGTCCCGGCATCGTTGCCGGCACCGCGCTGGCAATGATGGAAACGCTGGCCGACTTCGGCACCGTCGCCTACTTTGCCATCCCGACTTTCTCCACCGGCATCTACCGCGCCTGGTTTTCGCTTGGCGACAAGAACGCCGCAGCGCAGCTGTCGGCATGCATGCTGCTGTTCGTCGCCGCCATCCTGCTGATGGAGCGCGCCAGCCGCGGCCGCGCGCAGGTCTACGGCAACCAGCGCCGCGCCGTGGCCTGGACGCTGGACGGCGCGCGCGGCTGGCTGGCGCTGGCTGTATGCATGGTGCCGGTGCTGCTGGGCTTCCTGATTCCCGCGCTGATGCTGTGCCGCATGGCCTTCACCGACGGCGATGCGCAGTTCGGCGCGCGCTTTGTCGGGCTGGTGCGCAACAGCTTCCTGCTGGCCAGCGCCACCGCGCTGGCCGCGGTGACGGTCGCGCTGGCAGTGGGCTACGCCGCGCGCGCGGCCAACGGCAAGCGCAGCTGGCTGATGCGCGGCCTGACGCGGCTGTGCGGCATGGGTTATGCGCTGCCGGGCTCGGTCATTGCCGTGGGCGTGCTGGTGCCGGTGGCGCGGCTAGACAACGCGCTGTCGGCCTGGCTGCAGCAGCAGTTCGGGCTCTCGGTGGGGCTGCTGCTGACCGGCGGCATCGCCGCGCTGGTCTATGCGCTGCTGGTGCGCTTCCTGGGCGTGGCGCTGCAGACCGTCAATGCCGGGCTGGGCAAGATCACGCCCAGCATGGATGCGGCCGCGCGCAGCCTCGGCCACGGCCCCGGCGCCACGCTGCGGCGCGTGCATTTCCCGATGCTGCGCGGCAGCCTGCTGACCGCGGCACTGATCGTCTTTGTCGACGTGATGAAGGAGTTGCCGGCCACCTTCGTGATGCGCCCGTTCAACTTCGACACGCTGGCCGTGCAGGCCTACAACCTCGCTGCCGACGAGCGCCTGACCGAGGCCGCCACCGCCTCGCTGGTGATCGTAGCCGTGGGCCTGCTGCCGGTGATCGTGCTCTCGCGCACGATCCGGCGCGAAGCGCAGCGCTGAGCCTCCCGCGCTTCTTGCCCTAAAGTCGCGCCGCAACGCGCCGATAGCCTTTTATGGCCCGGCGTCCGCCCGGGAGCGAACAGCGGCATGCCTGCCGCGCAAGAACCTATGCTGCGATATCACATCCTGCTGTTCAAGTTGAACCGGCTCAGCCGCAACAAGCTGAGCGGCGTGGAAGAAGTCTCGCTGGCCGGCCAGTTGGCGGAGAAGGTCAATTCGGCCGACACGGCCGCGCGCGTCATCGCCGACCTGTTCGATCACGCCAACCCGCAGGTGCGCCGCATCGCGCTCAACGCGATCCGCCGCGCGCGGCAGTTCTCGTCGCCCGAACTGCAGCCCGCGCTGGTGCGCCGCATGGCCGATGCCGAAGCGGTGCTGCGCCATGACGCCGTCTGGATCGTGCAGGAAACCCGGATGGATGGCGCCGAACTGCGCGCCGCGCTGCGCCGCCTTGCCGGCAAGGTGCAGCTGCCTTGGGACGCCGAGCGTGCCCGCGCCAATCCCGGCGACATCGCGCTGGCGGCGCAGGTGCGCGCACGCATGGCATTGGACAAGCTGCTGGAAAAGAGTGCGGCGCAGCGCAACCAGGCGCTGGCCGCGATGGCGCTGGGCGGGACGCCAGACCAGCCTTATGCGGAAGGCACGGTCGGACACAAGGGCCTGCTGCACCGGGCGCTGGTACGGCGCCAGGCGGGGCGGCGGCTCAACAGCAGCGTGAAGCTGACGTTCCGCAAGGTCGAGCCGACCGAGGTGACGGGGAACAAGCGGTTCCTGCTGTAGCAAGAACCGCTACTGCAAAGGCCGTGGCGGCTTACTTGAAGCCGGCGCGGTCCACCAGCTTCTGTGCCTGCGGCTGGTACTTGCCCAGTTCGGCCACGTTGATGGTGTCGGACTTGAACGTGCCCAGCGCTTCCAGCGCCGGGTTGCTGACCTTCACGCCCTGCACCACCGGCCACTCGTTGTTGCCGTCGGCAAAGTAGCGCTGAGCCTCGTCGCTGGCCAGGTACTCCAGGAACTTGACCGCCGCTTCCTTGTTGGGCGCATGCTTGAGCATGCCGCCGCCCGAGACGTTCATGTGCACGCCCTGGCTCGACTGGTTCGGCCACAGCACGCCCAGCTTGTCGGCCACGGCTTTGTCTTCCGGCTTGGTCGACTTCAGCAGGCGCGCGATGTAGTAGGTGTTGGCGATGGCCACGTCGCACTCGCCGGCGGCAACCGCCTTGAGCTGGTCGGTGTCGCCGCCCTTGGGCACGCGCGCCAGGTTGGCGGCCACGCCGCGCGCCCACTGCTCGGTGCGTGCCTCGCCATCATGGGCGATCAGGCTGGAGACCAGCGACAGGTTGTAGACATGGCCGCTGGAACGCGTGCAGACCTTGCCCTTCCACTTGGGATCGGCCAAGTCTTCATAGCTGGCGATATCGCCGGCCTTGACCGCGGTCTTGTTGTAGGCGATCACGCGGCCGCGCGCCGAGAAGCCGAACCATTCGCCATTGGGGTCGCGATAGTTGGCCGGGATGCGCGATTCCAGCGCCTTCGACTTTACCGGCGCAAACACGCCAGCCTGCTGGGCGCGCCACAGGCGGCCGATATCCACCGTGATGAACACGTCCGCCGGGCTGTTGGCACCTTCATTGCGGATGCGCTCCAGCAGCGGGTCTTCCTGGCCTTCGATGCGGTTGATCTTGATGCCGGTCTGCTTGGTGAAGTTGGCGTACAGCGCTTCGTCCGTCTGGTAGTGACGCGCGGTGTAGAGGTTGAGCACCTTTTCCTGCGCCGCCGCGGCGAGCGGCAGGGTCAGCAGGGCCAGCGCCGCAGCGCGCGGCAGCAAGGTTCGGATAGTGGTCTTCACGCGGTTGGCTCCCCAGCATGGTTTGGGCAGCCGCCGGGGACCCGAGGCCGCCCGGTTATTGGATTCCGGTCAGCGGGAAACAATATTGATTCTTGTTCAGGCGGTCAAATTACATTTCTGTCATGTTGACGCCCGTTGACCGCTCAATATCAGGGAGATGCCCGCACTAACCTAATCGCCCCTTGTGCGAAGGCGAACCGGCAAGGCGGGCGCCGGATCTCAGCCGCGGCGTACCCAGACCACCTTGCCAGCCTTGACGCCGAGCGCGCGGCGTTGCGGGTTGTAGTCCATGGTGCCGGGGAACTGCTGGCCGTCGCGCTCGCCCAGGCGCCACGCGCAGCCCTGCAGCAGGCCGATGGCCTCGGCCTCGGGCTTGCCGACCAGGGCATCGTCGGCCAGCTTGTCGGCGGCACAGCCCTGCGGCGTGCCACGCGCGCCTTGCGGGCCGGTCGGCGCGGGCGCCGCGCAAGCCGCCAGCAGGGCCCCGCCCGCCGCCAGCATGGCGGACTGGCGCAGCCAACGGCGGATGGTTCGCTTCGCAATCATGTCGTTCTCCTGATGGGTATGGCGAGTATGTGGATGCTGGGACACGCGGCACACCGCGGCGTTCAGCTTCTTTGCACACCGATGTGAAACCTTTGCCAGATTGCCATGTATTGTGCACATTTTCTGTATGGCCTCGGCTTGATCTGGATAAACCGACCTATAACCCAGGCGTGCTATCAGTGAGGAAGCGGGCCGGCAACGTCCCGCACCACTCCACCCACCGCGCGTCCCCCTGCGCCTTCCCTGGGAGCAACGCATGACCGCAATGATGAAAGCCGCCGTTTTTGTCGAGCCTGGCCGGATCGAACTGGCAGACAAGCCAATCCCGGATATCGGCCCCAACGATGCCCTGGTGCGTATCACCACCACCACCATCTGCGGCACCGACGTGCACATCCTCAAGGGTGAGTACCCGGTGGCGAAGGGCCTGACCGTGGGCCATGAGCCCGTCGGCATCATCGAAAAGCTCGGCAGCGCGGTGACGGGATACCGAGAAGGCCAGCGCGTGATCGCCGGCGCAATCTGCCCCAACTTCAACTCCTACGCGGCGCAGGACGGCGTGGCCTCGCAGGATGGCAGCTACCTGATGGCCAGCGGCCAGTGCGGCTGCCACGGCTACAAGGCGACCGCGGGCTGGCGCTTCGGCAACATGATCGACGGTACCCAGGCGGAATACGTGCTGGTGCCCGACGCCCAGGCCAACCTGGCGCCAATCCCCGATGGCCTCACCGACGAGCAGGTGCTGATGTGCCCCGACATCATGTCCACCGGCTTCAAGGGCGCGGAAAACGCCAATATCCGCATCGGCGACACCGTGGCCGTGTTCGCGCAGGGTCCGATCGGGCTATGCGCGACCGCCGGCGCGCGGCTGTGCGGCGCCACCACCATCATCGCCGTCGACGGCAACGACCACCGGCTGGAGATCGCGCGCAAGATGGGCGCGGACGTGGTCCTGAACTTCCGCAACTGCGACGTGGTGGACGAGGTCATGAAGCTGACCGGCGGGCGCGGCGTGGATGCCTCGATCGAGGCACTGGGCACGCAGGCAACCTTCGAGCAGTCGCTGCGCGTGCTCAAGCCCGGCGGCACGCTGTCCAGCCTGGGGGTCTATTCAAGCGACCTGACCATTCCGCTGTCGGCCTTAGCCGCGGGGTTGGGCGACCACAAGATCAATACCGCGCTGTGCCCCGGCGGCAAGGAACGCATGCGGCGGCTGATCAATGTGATCGAGTCGGGGCGGGTCGACCTGGGCGCGCTGGTGACGCACCAGTACAAGCTGGACGACATCGTCGCGGCCTACGACCTGTTCGCCAACCAGCGCGACGGCGTGCTGAAGATCGCCATCAAGCCGCACTGACGGCGGCGCCTCGGGTTCAGCCCTTGGCCCGGGCGGCCAGCGCCTGCATGGCGTCGGCCGGCAGCGGCCCATGGCAGGTGCGCTCGCCGCCGGACTCGCCGACCACCAGCCATACCTGGTCCGGCTGGCCCTTCGGATGCAACAGCCAGGCCGGGCCGCGCGCATTGCTGCTGGGCGGCAGGTCTTCCAGCACGCCGGTGCTGGCCGACTGCAGCATCACCGCGCACTCGGTGGCGGGCACGCGCGTGGCCTTGAGGAAGCCCGGATTGCCCAGCACTTCGGGCAATCCCGAGTCCGGTGCGCGCAGGAAGGAATCGACATCGAACTTGCTGGCGCCGCCGCCGCTGCTGGCACATGCCGCCGTCAGCAGCGCGCCGGCACTGGCCAGCAACACGGCGCGCTGGCCGCGCCGGGAACGGATGGTGACTGCGGGACCTTCCTGCGGATCGTTCATGGCGGGCCTCACTGCTTCATCACATCGGCGCCCTTGGGCACCGTGAACCGGAATGCATCGGCCGCCAGCGGCGGGTTCTTCTGCATGCCCGTGAAGGTCAGCAGGGTGGTGTTGCCGAACGCGTCGCGCAGTTCCATGGCTTCAAGATTGCCGGCCTTGAAGCCGATGCCGATGCGCTCGAACTGCGTGTCCTTGGCCTTGGGCGTCAGCTCCAGCCACTCTACGCCGTCGCGGGTCGGGCCGTTCTTGACCATGAAGTTCTTTTCCAGGTCGTTGCTGCCGAACAGGATCGCCGCCGGGCTGGAGCCGAGTGCACCGTCGAGCTTGCGCTCGGTGACCTGGTTCAGGTCCTTGTCGTAGATGTACAGGGTCTGGCCGTCGGCCTGCAGCAGCTGGTCGTAGGGCTTGGTATAGCGCCAGGTGAACTTGCCCGGGCGCGAGAACACAAAGGTGCCGCTGGAGGTGCCGGTCACCTTGCCGTTGGCGCCCTGCCCCTTGACCTGGCGCTGCGTGAACTCGCCGCGCGCGCTCTTCACGCCGGTGACAAAGCTCTGCAACTGGTCAGTGGCTGCGGCATGGGCCGGCGCCTGGATGGCAAACATCGCCAGCGCGGCGCAGGCCGACACGATGATGCGGTTGCGCATGGTTCGGGTCCTGGTAGTTGTAGGGTGCGTTGCCTGCGCCGCGTCGGGCGCTGGCAACCTGTCCTTTTAGAGCCGCCGGCAGCCCGGGGATTCCGCGCGCCGCAAGCCGGCGGGTAACCGGATATTACGAAGGCTGCGCGAGCGGCGCTCAGTCATCTTCGCGGGCGGCACCGCCACCCTGCACCAGGATGTCGCGGTTGCCATTGCCCGACATGGCCGAGACCATGCCGGCCTTTTCCATGTCCTCCAGCAGCCGCGCGGCACGGTTGTAGCCGATGCGCAGGTGGCGCTGCACCAGCGAGATCGACGCGCGCCGGTTCTTCAGCACCACCTCGACCGCCTGGTCGTACAGCGGATCGGCCTCGCCGCCGCCACCGCCAATGCCGGCACCGCCGCCAAACCCGTCGCCACCGCCGGCGTCATCGGTCAGGCCGCCCTCGAGGATGCCCTCGATGTAGTTGGCTTCGCCGGATTCCTTGAGCTTTTCCACCACGCGGTGGACTTCCTCGTCCGAGACAAAGGCGCCGTGCACGCGCACCGGCAGGCCGGTGCCCGGCGCCAGGTAGAGCATGTCGCCCATGCCCAGCAGCGCTTCGGCGCCCTGCTGGTCGAGGATGGTGCGCGAGTCGATCTTGCTGCTGACCTGGAACGCGATCCGGGTCGGCACGTTGGCCTTGATCAGGCCGGTGATCACGTCCACCGACGGGCGCTGCGTGGCCAGCACCAGGTGCAGGCCGGCCGCGCGCGCCTTCTGCGCGATGCGGGCGATCAGCTCTTCCACCTTCTTGCCGACCACCATCATCAGGTCGGCCAGCTCGTCGATGACGATGACGATGGTGGGCAGCCGGTCCAGCGGCTCCGGGGCGTCCGGGGTCAGGCTGAACGGGTTGGGGATCTTTTCTTCGCGGGCCGCGGCCTCGTCGATCTTCTTGTTGTAGCCGGCCAGGTTGCGCACGCCCAGCTTGCTCATCAGCTTGTAGCGGCGCTCCATCTCGCCGACCGCCCAGTTCAGGGCATTGCCGGCCTGGCGCATGTCGGTCACCACCGGGCACAGCAGGTGCGGGATGCCCTCGTAGACGCTCATTTCGAGCATCTTCGGGTCGATCAGGATCAGGCGTACGCTTTCCGCCTTGGCCTTGTACAGCAGCGACAGGATCATCGCGTTGATGCCGACCGACTTGCCCGAGCCGGTGGTGCCGGCCACCATGCAGTGCGGCATGCGGGCCAGGTCGGCCACCATCGGCTTGCCGGCGATGTCCTTGCCCAGCGCCATGGTCAGGCTGGACGAACTCTCGTTGTAGACCTGCGAGCCGAGGATTTCCGACAGGCGCACGGTCTGGCGCTTCGGGTTGGGCAGCTCCAGCCCCATGTAGTTCTTGCCCGGGATGGTCTCGACCACGCGGATCGACACCAGCGACAGCGAGCGCGCCAGGTCGCGCGCCAGGTTCACCACCTGGCTGCCCTTGACGCCGGTGGCCGGCTCGATCTCATACCGCGTGATAACCGGGCCCGGGTAGGCCGCCACCACCTTGACCTCGACGCCGAAGTCCTTGAGCTTTTTCTCGATCAGGCGCGAGGTGAACTCCAGGGTCTCGGCGCTGACAGTTTCCTGGTGCGGCGGGATCGGGTCCAGCAGCGACAGCGGCGGCAGGTCCGAGTCCTGGATATCGGCAAACAGCGGCTGCTGCTTCTCGCGCTCGACGCGCTCATGCTTGGGCACCGCCTGCGGGCGCACGATCTGCACCGGCGCCGCCTCTTCGATGCGCACGCGCTGCACCTCGACGGTTTCCTTGCGCTCGGTCTTGGCGGCCTCGCCGATGATGCGGTCCTGCTTGCTCTCGCGGCGGGCCTTGAAGCCCAGGAACAGGGTCTCGACAAAGCCGCCGACGTGCTCGGCCACGGTCAGCCAGGAGAAATGGAAGAACAGCGACAGCCCGATCGCCAGCAGCAGCAACAGCAGCAGGGTCGCGCCGGTGAAGCCCAGCGCCACCTGCAGCCAGCCGCCCAGCAGGTCGCCCAGCACCCCGCCCGGCGCGCGCGGCAGCGCGGCGCGCAGCGGGTACATGCGGATCGCCTCCAGGCCCATGCTGGAGAACAGGGTCAGCCCGAAGCCGATCCAGCTGACGGTCACGCCCTGGCGGTGCAGGCCGGGATCCGCGCGCTCGGGCAGCTCGGCAGTCAGCGTGCGCCAGCCGCGCCAGCAGCGGCGCACCAGCAGCACCGCCAGCCAGTAGGCGGAAAAGCCGAAGATGAAGAACAGCACGTCGGCCACCCAGGCGCCGACGCGCCCGCCCAGGTTGTGGATATCGGCCACCTGGTTGGCATGCGACCAGCCGGGATCGGTCTTGCTGTAGCTGGCCAGCACGCACAGGAAACCCAGCGTGACGGCAAGCAGCAGGAACCAGCGGACCTCTCCCAGCAGTTTGCCGATGCGGGATGGCAAGGCTGAGGGATCGGTGCGGGTGGTCGTGGTAGCTCGGGCCATGCCTGGTTAAGACTCGCGTGTAAGGTGATTCCGGACGTGTTTCGGGCCGATGCCGGCAGCGGTCAGTGGTCGCTCACCAGGTGACTGACGGTCATCGTGGCGGCCATTTTAACGTGGCCCGAGACTATCGCACTCATTGGAATTTGCAACAGTGAGCAAATGCGGCTCCTCTTATAATGTCGCTTTCGAGCAATGCCGGTGGGCAGCATGCCGCACCGGCCACAGGAACGCATCATGGCAAAACACGCAAAAGTGCTGATTCTCGGTTCTGGTCCCGCCGGCTATACCGCCGCGGTCTACGCGGCCCGCGCCAACCTGGAACCGGTGCTGATCACCGGCCTGGCACAGGGCGGTCAGCTGATGACCACCACGGACGTCGAGAACTGGCCGGGCGATGCCAAGGGCGTCCAGGGTCCTGAACTGATGCAGCGCCTGCTGGCGCACGCCGAGGAATTCAAGACCGAAATCATCTTCGATCACATCCACACCGCCAAGCTGGTGGACGACAACGGCCAGCCGGCCCGCCCCTTCCGCCTGATCGGCGACGCCGGTGAATATACGTGCGACGCGCTGATCATCGCCACCGGCGCCTCGGCGCAGTACCTGGGCCTGCCGTCCGAAGAGTCCTTCATGGGCCGCGGCGTGTCGGCCTGCGCCACCTGCGACGGCTTCTTCTACAAGAACCAGGAAGTGGCCGTGGTCGGCGGCGGCAACACCGCCGTGGAAGAGGCGCTGTACCTGTCGCATATCGCCAGCAAGGTCACCGTGATCCACCGCCGCGACAGCTTCCGCGCCGAGCCGATCCTGGTCGACCGCCTGCTGCAGCGTGAAAAGGAAGGCCGCGTGGTGATCCGCTACGACAGCGTGCTGGACGAGGTGCTGGGCGACGAATCCGGCGTGACCGGCATCCGCGTGCGCGGCACCAAGACCGGCCAGGCCGAGGACCTGAAGCTGGCGGGCGTGTTCATCGCCATCGGCCACAAGCCCAACACCGACCTGTTCGAAGGCCAGCTGGCCATGGAAAACGGCTACCTGGTGACCAAGTCGGGCCTGCAGGGCGACGCCACCGCCACCAGCGTGCCGGGCGTGTTTGCCGCCGGCGACGTGCAGGACCATGTCTACCGCCAGGCTATCACCAGCGCCGGCACCGGCTGCATGGCCGCGCTGGATGCCCAGCGCTTTGTCGAAGCCCTGAAGTAAGCACCGCCCCCTCCGCCCGCCGGGCCCCCCCCGCCCCCCGGCG